>CALVZI010000023.1 GCA_944372485.1 uncultured Bacilli bacterium | reverse complement strand
CATTTAACTTACCTTTATTTTGTACTGTTACATTATACTCTGCACTACTTCCTGGTTTTTCTAAATCTACTTGAAATGTGGCGGTTGTAGCCTCAAATGATTTTTGAACTGTTGTTGCACCGTTCATTGTTTCTTCTTGTATATTTGTAAATACTACTTTAAAATCACTTGTAATATTTGATGTACCATTGATTGTTAAATAACTACTTAGCGCTGAATAAGCTATAGTCATTCCTACTACCAATACCATTAAAATTACTATAATAACATTTTTACGTTGCCTCTCTCGTAATCTCATAAGTTGCCCCCCTTATCATAATTTAATTTTACCATAAAAAAAGTTTTTATTCAATTAAGAATTTAAACTTCTTGTATTGTATTTAAAATGTAACACATATTTTTTTATAGTTTATTAAAATTAATAATAAATCTTTTTATCTGTTAGTTAATGTTAATACAGGTAAATTTAAAATTTTACTATTTTCAAAATCGTTTATTATTGAAATAATTTGTTCAGGTGTTCGTAATTCATCTTTCATATTCATTATTTCATCATACGTGAACCATTTAACATCCAAAATTTCATTTTCGTTATAATTAAACTCTTCATTAATTAATTTAGTTGAACAAATAATAAAAATAATTGTTTCATCTCTTTCTATTTTTTCAGACACATGACAAATTCCTGTAATTTCTACATCACAACCAGTTTCCTCTTTAATCTCTCTTTTTACACCCTCATAAATTGTTTCATTTTGTTCTAAATGCCCGGCTGGAATGTTCCATTTTTTATAACATTTTTTCTTTGCTTCTTGAACTAATAAATATTTATTTTCTTTCTCTATAATTCCACCGACTATCACTACCATAATATTACCTCCTTGTTTAATTAACTTCTTTTAGTGTTGTATCCATTATTGAATACAAATATCCATTTACAGGTTTATTAAAAATACTTGTTAAATATTCTTTATAACCATTAACTTGTTTAATATAATTAGTATCATCTATATTTTTTAACTTATAATCAATTAAATCGATATGATCATTATAAACAATAAATAAGTCAATTACCCCGTTTGATGATGTATTATTATCTTCAATAATAAATTGATATTCTTTAAATACTTGTCCATCTTTTATATTTTTTAATATATCTAAATTTAAGAAAGTATTTATTTTTTCTTTTATATAATCACTTTCTATAAAATCTAAATTAGGATTTTTAAAATCTATTATTTCTAATATTAAGTGAACTTCATTACCTAATTTTAATAAATCATTTATATCATCATCAAATAAAGTATGTGTTTCTTTAGAATAATGCACTTCTTTTAATGTGTTATTAGTTATTTCTAAATTATGTTCATTAATTTTAGTATTTACTTTCTCTAATTTTTCTTCTAAATTAGCTTTTATTTCTAACATATATTGTTTACTTAAATTTAGTTTATCTATATCAATTTCTGTTATATAACTATTTAATCTATCTTTTATTACAGCCATCATATCCCTAAGTGAATTAAAAGATAATCTTTCAATAGTTGGAACTATTTCATTACTTACATCTTCTTTTTTAGATAAGTCTGTTACAAAAATCATTTTTTCTTTCGCTCTTGTTAGAGCTACATAAAATAATCTTATTTTTTCACTTATCATTTCTTTTATATAATTATTTTTATATAATGTTTTAACAATTGTATTTCTTAGACCATCTTCAAAATATGGAATAATTAAACCATATTTTTTATCATATAAGAAGTCTCCTTTAGTATCATCTGTATTAAATTTAGCATCCAAAAAAGCAAAATAACAAATTGGAAACTCTAAACCTTTTGATTTATGAATATTCATAAGTTTTACAGTATTACTATTATCTAAAACACCTTTCATTTTAATATCTTCACTACCATTTAAAACTTGATCTAAATAGTTAATAAATTCATCCATATTAAAACCTAAATTACTTGCTTCAACACTAACATTATTTAAATAATCTAGTCTTGCAAGAGTATGGTTAATATCTCCAACTTTAATAATTAAATTATAAATGTCAAATTTTTCAATAATTAAATCTAGTAATTTAGCAAATGAATAAGTATTTAAATATGGTTTTATTTCTAAACAAGTTTGATATAACGTTTTTTCTTTATAAGTTTTATTAGTCATTACATTATATAAATAATCATCACTATAACTAAATAAGAAACTTCTTCCTACACTCATAAAAGCGTGTTTAAAGTTTACATCAAAATTATTATTATTTATACTATTTAAAAGAATAAAGATATTTTTTATTAAGTGAACATCATCTGATGTTTTAATTGATTCATCTTGATAAACTTGTAATGGTATATTAAAGTATAAAAATATTTTTTTATAAAGTTCATAATCAGCACTTGTTTGAAGTAAAATTGTAAAATCTTTATATGTTGCATCTCTAGTAATTCCACTACTCATTTCAAAGATTGGATAATGGTTAGCAATTTTATCTTTTATATCTTTAGCTATAGTAAATACTTCTATTTCTCTTTTAGTAAAACCACATTCTTTATCATATGTATAATTTAGTATATCCATATTATAATTTTCATTTGTTTTACCTTTTTCTACATAAGCCATATTTCCAGCAACCATTTGATGTTCATGTTTATAATCAGCTCCACCAACTTCATCATCCATGATTGGATCAAATAAAACATTAATATTATCTAAAACTTCTTTACGAGAACGGAAATTTTTCATTAAATCTATTTTAATACCATCATCTAAATTTTTATATTTATCATATTTTGATTTAAATATATATGGGTTAGCATTTCTAAATTGATAAATAGATTGTTTTATATCACCTACCATATAAACATTATGGTTAGCTATATAAGATATAAATTCTTCTTGAATATCATTTGTATCTTGATATTCATCAACTAATATTTCACTAAAACTATTCTTTATTTCTTCTCTTATTTCTTTATTATTTTTAAGTAAATTTAAACTAAGTTCTGATATATCATTAAATTCATAAGCATTATTAATTCTTTTCCAAGTTTTAACTCTTTTATCTAATTCTAATAAAATATCAATTATTACTTTTATAAAATCTTTAGTTTTACTTATTTCACTTACCATTTCATCAGTATTTTGATATATTAATAAACCACTAATTTCTTTAATAATATCAGAAATTTTACTTTTAATATTTTTTAATTCTTCTTCACTATTACGTGGTAAAGTAGGAAATCTTTCCCCTTTTATTTTTAACCATTCGTGATATTCATCATTATTAATTAAAGGACTTAAATAAGTTATTACTTTTTCATAATATTTATTATCACAACTTAATTCTAAATCTTTTAATAATTCTTTTATAGAATCTATTTTTTCTTTTATTAAAGATAAATATTCATCTTTTAAATTATTTAAATTACTTACACTATAATAATTTTCTATATAACTTTTTAAATATTCTATTTTATCAGTACGTAAATTTAATTTATTATCATATTTGATAATTGCACTTCTTATATTTTTATCATCTTTAATACAAAATGAATTAATTAGTTTTATAAAGTTTTCATCTTTTTCTTCATAATATTCATTTAATAAATTATCTAATATTTCTTCTTTTTTTATAGAAACTACACTACTTGAAGTAATTTTTATTTCTTTAGGTAAGTTTAAGATGTAGTGATATTTCTTAACTAGAGATAAAGCATAACTATCAAAAGTTGTAATATAAGCAGAATCTAGTTGTTCTAATTCTTCTTTTAAGTTTTCTTCGTTACTTAAAGCTTTACGAATACGTTCTTTCATTTCACTAGCTGCTGCATTTGTAAATGTTAAAATTAATAAACTACGAATATTTATACCATTACGTAATTTTTCAGTAACACGTTCTGTTAATACGGCAGTTTTACCACTACCAGCACCAGCACTTACAATAATGTTACTACCACTTTTAGAAATAGCTAATTTTTGATCTTCAGTCCAAGTTCTACTCATCTTCTTCACCTCCTAAATATAGGGTATCATTTGAATTTTTAAAACAAACATCACTAAATGGACAAAATTTACAACTAACATTCTCATCTTTTATAACTTTAGGATTAATTGTAAAGTTACCTTTTGTTATATTAGTATAAGCTTCTTTAATGTTATTTTCAACTTGTTTATTAATTTCTAATATTTCATTATCACTTACTATTTTAGCAAATCTATAAAATCCATTTTTAGTAACTTTTAAGTTTTTTATTAATTCACTATTCTCATAACTACGATCTAAATGTTTTAATATATCTTCATCATTAGTTGTATAACCTTCTAATTTTAAAGATGCTTTTTTACTTTCTTCTAGACTTTCACCAGGCTTAACGTGTAAATTGTAAGCCATTAATTTTTGTAAGTAAAAACCAACTACTTTATTTTTATCATCACTATTAAGAAGTAGATATAAGTAAAATGGTAACTGCATCCCTAAACCATATTTTAAATTTTTTATTGATATATCAGGATTTCCTGTTTTATAATCAATTAAAGCATTATAAGTTATACCATCTTTATTAAAACTAATTATTTTATCTATAAAACCTTTAATAGTTATATTAGTATTAGGAACAATAAACTCATATTTTTTTTCGTGTTCTTCATCTTTAAAATCAGTAAATAATTTTTGTTCTTTTAAAACATCAATAAAATTAAATAAATATTCTTCAAGTGGTTTCCACAATACTAATTCTTTTGGTGTAAAATTAGCTTCTTCTAATTGTTTTTCTAAAGTATTTTTTAAAGATTCTTTAGACTCTTCGTGATAACGTAAAATAAAGTGATAAATATTACCAACTTTTTGACTAAAAGATTCACTAAATTCATCTATCTTCAAAACATTAGATAAATAATATTTAAATGCACATTCAAAATAATTATTTATACTTGTATAAGAAAGAATTGGTTCATAGTTAAAGTTATTAATATTACTAAACTTATGGCTATAAGATAAATATGGACTATAATCGTAATTAGAAGTTAATAACATTAATTCATTACTTTTTTTATTATAATTTTTTAAATCATCAAGTAAACTAGCCATTTTTAATTTATTATAACTACTACTATAACTTTCTTCTAAATTAATCGTTGGTTTATTTATTTTAACATTTAATTCTTCAAATATAGCACTAGGATAAAATTCACTTGTATCAGATTTTAAACGATAACTAATATATAAATTTTTTATTTTAACTAAACTTTGCTTTAAAGCTTGTTTAGCAAGTTTATTTCTAGTAACACTATCATCCATTAAAGTTTTATTACTTAATTTATCACTTATATATTCTTCATCTTTATTTACTTTTGGGAAATTACCTTGATTAGCTCCTATAATATATACAAATTCATCATCATTAAATTTATTATTAATAATATCTGTTATATTAATAGTAACTTTCTTTTCTTCTAAACTAACACTTTTATTTTTAACATCATCTAAAATAAAATCATATAGTTCACTAATATTTCCATTATACCAACTATAATCATTTAAAATATCAATACAACTATTTACTAATTTAATTTCTTCAATAGTTCTTTTATATTTATCTTTTAAAATATATACTATTTCTTCTTTATCCTTTTCTTTTAATAAAGCAATAAATTCTTTCCCAATAAAGGTACTATATAAATTAACACTTTCTAATTCTGGAAGTGGTATATTATAATTCTTAAATATTCTTTTAACTAAAGGTAAGCTAGAATCATCAATTCCACTTAAATATATTTTATTTACTGATGTTTTGCTTTCTATTTCTTTAGCAATTAAATAAGCAGCATATTCAACTTCATCTTTTATATCAAAAAATTCATTTACTATAATTTCTTTATCTAAATTAACTTCTTCCTTTTTTATAGTTACATTCCCTAAACTTTTTAATTTATCAATGTAACTTAACTCTAATTTACTAAAAGTACCAAATCCAAATATTTCAATTTCTTTATTTTTAAAGAACAAACTTCCATATTTATTAAACGTAATTTTTTTATATTCTTTTAAAATATTATAGTAAATCTTTAATTTTTCTAACTTTTTATCACTATAATCTTCATCTTTTAAATATTTCATATTATTTATATACATACGAGCAACAGGTATTTCTAAATGACACGTTGTTACTAAAAAGTATAATGCATCTTTAGAATATTCTTCATATAAATAATTTTTTACATCTAAAAAAGTTAAAACTTTTATATTTTCACTATTTTCTTTTTCTTTAATAATTTTATTTTTTAAATTATTTGGGACAATTAAAATTTTATATTCTTCCATATTACCACCACTATAATCATATCAAAAAAAGACAAATAAAAAAAGAGATTTTCATCTCTTAATATGAATCTACATTAATTTCTACACGCTTATTATTGTGTATTGAAGATGATGCTTGTACTAGTGTTCTAATTGAGTGAATTGTTGAACCTTTATGCCCCACAACTCTTCCCATATCATCACTACTAACTAATACTTGAATATTTACAACATCTTCACTATCGGCAAACTCTTTTACAGAAACCATATCAGGTTCTTTAACAATATTTTTAACTAAATATTCAGTTAATTCTACTAAATTCATTATTTACCTTGTTTTTCATTATGGAATTTTTCCATAATACCTTGTTTTTTAAATAAGTCTCTTACTGTATCTGTTGGTTCTGCTCCGTTTCTTAACCATTTTAATGCGATTTCTTCATTAATTTTTACTTCTGCAGGTTCAGTGATTGGATTATAAGTACCTACTAATTCAATAAATTTACCATCACGTGGTGAACGAGCATCAGCAGCAACTACACGGTAAAATGGTCTTTTTTTAGCACCCATTCTTTTAAGTCTTAATTTAACTGCCATGATTATTCCTCCTTTTTTCTTTATCAATTCTATCATAAATTAACACGCCTGTCAACCTTTTTTAGTTGACAAACTTTTTTTATTGTTTTTATCAAATAAAAAAAAGGATTTTTAAAACTTTTGTAGTATATAATTAATGAAGGACTTAGGTAAAGTGTTTTCTCCAATATAGATTGGAGGTGTAACTATGAAGACTTTTTATAGAAAGGATTCTTGGAATGAACGAGATTATTATTATCCTTGTTCTACTATTCTACACCATCTTATTAATCCAAAAAGATTAATTAAAGACATAAAGAAAAACACTTAGCCACAAAGTGTTTCTATGAGAAAACACTTTGAAGAGTCCTTCTTTTTTGTGTTTTCTCTAAACATATTATAATAAATTTTAAATATTTTTTCAAGTACTTTCAATTATATATACTCATCTTTTGTTGATAAAAGTTTTTGTTTTAATTATTTTTGAAATGTGCTATAATTTAATTAGAATGGAGGGATAAAATGAAATGTCCAGTTTGTAAAGATGTTACTTTATTAATGAGTGAAAAAAAGGGAGTTGAAATTGATTATTGTCCAGAATGTCGTGGTATTTGGTTAGACCGTGGTGAATTAGATAAACTTTTAGAGAAAGAAGAAACTTATAATAAAGAAAAGGAAAGTCATAACAAAAAAGATTACGATGATTACAAACATACTTCACGTAAAAAGAAAAAAGGTTCTTTTATAGGTGAAATATTTGAAATGTTTGAAGATTAAAAAAGATTGAAAAACTCAATCTTTTTTTAAATATAATTTTCTTTTACCGTATTATCAATATCTTTTAAATCTTCTTCAGTAACTTCATCTTCTACTTCATCCCAAGGTTCTTCATCTTCTTCTACAGAAATTTTTACTTTTGTTTCACCAACTATTTCAACTCCTAATTCCTTTTCAACATCAAATGTAATTACTCCATCATTATCAATGTTTACTTTAGTACAATTAGGCTGATTTAAAGATCTTACAATAATATCAGTATCACCATTTAAATCAGTAT
>CALVZI010000022.1 GCA_944372485.1 uncultured Bacilli bacterium | reverse complement strand
TATCAATCTCTAATAACATTCTACCATAAAATTGTTTTTATTCCAAGTTATTTTCAGTAGTTTCATCTAATTTGTTATCTAAGTCATTTATCATTAAATTTATATATTCCATGAAATCATTATTTATGTTTAACATATCATTGATATTTTCTGAATTTAAAATTGTAGATATATAGTGAGCGATTATTTCCTTTCCACTAAGGTTGTTTTCTTGTTTTAATATATCTATTTTTGAATGATTATAATAATCTTCTAATTCTCCATTATGTAAGATGAAAATATTATTTTGTTTTAAATAATTAAATATTTTATCAATTTCTACTTTATCTGTGTCATTAAAGTCGTCAAATTTTTTTAATCCTGAGTTTCTTCCTTTGATTTGATTTAGCAAATTTTTTAGGTTATCTGGTAAAAAATCGTTTACCTCATTTTTTAAATTATCATAATCTGCAAATATAAATACCTTTTTTCCAAGTTTTTCTAACATTTTTTTATATATATTAAAGAAACTTTTTCCTCCAACTTTTATTAATGAAACATTGTTATAATCTAAAAATAATTCGTCTTTATAAATTTCAAACATTTTTTTAATTATATATTTTTCTCCACCTTCAACCAAAATTACTGTATCAGCAAAATACATTTCTGAATTTTCGGTTTTAGTTATTATATTGATTTTTTGAAACTCTCTTTCAGTAAAATCTGTTTCTAATATCTTGTGTTTTTCGCTTTTTCCATCTTTCTTTGAAATAAATGTTAATTGTTTTATATCAAAATTAGATATAAATTGTTCTGAATGTGTTGTTATAATTGTTTGGTTGTTGCTTCCAGTTAGAAATTGGTCAATTTTTTTTGATAAAACACTTCTAGCCTGTGGATGAAGAAATACTTCAGGTTCTTCAACAATTAAACAAGAAGAATATTTATGATATTTTTTACAATATAATTTAAATAATTCTATTATCATTAAACTTTTTATGCCAGAACCTTTATCATCGAGTAAACTATAATAACCATCATCTAATAATATTTTTATACCCTTATAATAATCTGTTTTTGTATCTTGAATCAATTTAAATTCTAATTTGTTGTATGGTATTGCATCCTTCACAGATTTTCCTAATTCATTTGTAAGATTTTCAAAAATTGAATTTGTAACTTCTGTTAGATTTTGATTATGTTGGCTAAGAAGGATTTTATCTTCATTTTCCATTCCTTCCCAAACACTTTTTATTAATTTACCGTACCAAGAATAATTGTTTACAACCAATTCGTTTTTTAAGTTTCTTTCGGAAGGAATGATAGCAGAAGTGATAAAAGATGATAATAATTCACTAGCAAAGAACTTAAATTTGTAAAGATTACCATCATTATTTTCTAGTGTTAAAGTATATATCGTATCTTCATTTTTTCTGCTTATTAGTGAAATATAAATATGTTTTGATGATTCTATTAATTCAATAACTTGTGAACTGCTTTTCCATGAACTAGAAAATTGTAGTTCATCTAATTCATCGGGACTATTTAATAAATAATTTAAATCATATGGCAATAAGTAAATTCCTGTTTTTTTATTGTAGTTTTCTAAAAATGTTTTATCAAAATCATTACAGTTAGATAATTCTAATATTACGTAAAAAGTATCACTATTTTTAAAATAATTTTTTTCATCAAATCTTTTTGGCGGATATTTTTCACCAATAACTAAATTTATAGCTGATATAATATTGCTTTTACCTGAATTATTTTGTCCGACTATAATGTTTTTCCCTTCAACAAATTCTAGTGTCATATTTTCTATACTTTTATAATTTCTAATTTTTAGCTTTGATATTATCATTATATACCTCCATAAAAAAAGTATCATTCTTATTGAACGATACGAAATCTATTATAATTTTACCATAAATTAATTGAAAAGTCTTAAAAATACGTTGTTTTTATGATAAAATATATTACATACAAGGAGGTTTTGTCGTGAAAAATGAGACATTAAAACAAATAATTGAACAAATTAAGGAATATGAATTAACTGAGACATTTTCTGATGTTGATGAATTTAAAAAATGGGTATCAAAATTAAATGGTACTCAAATAAATAACTTTCTTAGTTTGGATATAGATTTAGGAGAAATAAGGGAGTTAAGACATTTATTAATTAATGAAGATTTACTAAATTGTCCAGACTATAAGAAAAAGGTTTCCGCAATATCAACATTAAAAAATGGTGATGGATGTTGGCATTTATTTGATGCTATATGCAGACCAAATTTTTTAAAAAGCAAACATTTCTACAAAGATATAGAAATGTTAAGTAAAGCTGATACTGCAAGATATGGTTTATGGATATTAGGAGAAGATACTTTTATAAATAGTCCTTATCATGATGAGGATTTAAAATTACTTGTTGAAACACATGATACAGATAAAGAAAATCCTTTAGACTTTGTAGTGTCTGATGCTATTGCAACAGTAGCTAGGAATATAGATTCTATTAAAAGTCCACATCATCGTGCAGATATGAAATTAATAGCAACTGCAGGTAGTGATTGCCTACAAATGAGTCATTCTTATCCAGAACATAGTTTAAATAATTTAGCGGTTAATAAGGTATCTTTAGCAGATAAATATCATTTAGAAAATATGCAAATATTAGCAACTAATCCAATAGCAAGTGAATTCTTATATATAATTATGACTGACCCTAATTTTGTTAAAGGAAAAAATTATCGTAAAGAAGTAGAAGCACTAGTGAATGCAAAGAGTAAAGCGACAGCAAGAGCATTATATTATTACATAGTTAATCCAAAAAGAAAATATTTAAGTGATATGGATTTTTTAAGGGATTGTAAATATGATATAGAGGCTGCACATATTTCAGATAGAAATAGTGTTGCTGGAAGTAATGACCCTAATTATCTAAAAAATTTAATTAAGATAAACGAAATTGATGATGAATTGGTTATGCACTTTGTTTCTCTTTTAATGAATCCTAATTTTATAAACAGTCCATACAAAGATTTTGATTTAGAATTACTACAAAGTATCTCAAGTAAACCTATTTTTATGGATTTATATAGATTAATGACTGAAGAAGTATCTTTAAATAATAAACATCATAAAAGAGATGCGGTTATTATAAGTCAGTCAACTATTGATGGAGTCCGCGACTTATTGTTGGAAAAAGCTTGCAATGAATATAGTCTAAATAGCATTAATCATGAATACGATATGGAATTTATTTCTAAATTGCAGTTAGATTCAATTGCTGAAAAAATATACTTTGAAATATATTATTATTTATTTAGACAAAAAGGAATAGATGATCCACAACGTAAAGAAAAATTAGAAAAACTTTTACAAGGTGAATTAGTTGAAAGAAGTAGTAGTGTATCTAGTTATTTAGATGCTTTACAAAATCAAATTAATAATAGTAATTCATCAATTATTGAATCAACACCTGTTGTTAGTTCTAAACCTAAATCTAGAATATTAAGTTTATTTAAGAAAAACATAAGAAAATAAGATGATTTAAAGCATTATCGCTCAAAATCATCTTTTTCTTTAATTTTCGTTATTTAATACTTTTTCTACCTCATTAATTAATTGCTCTTTATTAGGAATATAGTAAGTATATGTGGAAGCAAATATATTATTAGATAATCCACCTAAAGCATATTCCAACATTACTTTATCTTTTTCAGCACATAATATAATTCCTATTGGTTTACCATCATCTTCACTATTTACTGCTTGTTCATAATAATTTAAATACATATTCATTTGTCCTAAATTTTCTGCTTTTAATTTATTCATTTTTAAATCTATTAGGACATATGATTTTAAAAACTTATTATAAAAGACCATATCTACATAATAATCAGTATTATTAAGAGTTATTCTTTGTTGACTACCAACAAACATAAATCCTTTACCTAATTCAAGAAGAAAATCTTCTATATGTCTTATTAATTTATATTCTAAGTCTTTTTCTAATACAGGTTTATTTTCTTTTACACCTCGAAATTCAAATACATATGGTTGTTTAATTATATCGCTAGGTTTATTTAACTCTTGACCTTTAGTAGATAACTCATATACTTTTTCTTTGTTAGTTTTACCATCTGATAATAAGAGTCTTTCAAATAATGAAGTATCTAATTGTCTTCTTAATTCTCTAACAGACCAATTTGAATTGATGCATTCTTTTTCATAGAAGTTTCTTTTATCTTTATCTTCAATAATCATTAATTCTAGGTAGTGAGACCAAGAAAGGTTAGAAGATATTACATCAAAATTAGGATATGCCTTATAAAACATTCTCATATACTTTAAATTAGATACTGAATATCCTTTTCCTAAGTATTTTGTTAATTCATCAGATAATCCTTTTAAAACTTCTTTTCCATATTCTAATCTATTATTATACTCACTTTCGTTAGATACAATAATTTTTCCTATATTCCAATATACAAATACTACTGATTTATTTATTTCGTTTGCTAATTCGCTTTTAACCTTAGTAACTAATTCAGTTATTTCACTAATCATTTTATTATTATTTTCTAGCATTTTAATTCCTCCTTTTTGAATTGGTCAGACGCGTCTGACTAATTCTTTCTAACTATAATTTTACCATAGAATTGCTAACCTTTAGCTGTTAAATTAAATTTATCTTTCAAAGTCAACTTTTCTTTTGTCTTTAGAATAATTATTTCTAATATCATTAAATGTTTCTTGGTCTATTGCACCATGATTGTATAAATCAGTAGTAAAATCACTATATCTATCTTTGTCCTTAGGTCTTGATAATCTATTCTTAATAAAGTTAATAATTTTTAAGAACTTATTTTTCCATTTATTTAGTTCTGATTTTAAATAATTATTATCACTTGTTAGGTTATCAATTTCTTCCTCTTTTTCAGTTAGTTTATTAGTTAAGGTATTAACTCTTAAATTTAATGCTTCATTATTTTCAGTAAGAGCATTAATAATATCACGATTTTCTTTTAATTCTTTATCTACATTGTTAAGGGTATTAGATAATCTTTTCATATTTTTATAATCATTATTGGTATCGTTAACATTATCGATATAATTTAATAGTTTATCTTTATCGTCTCTTGTTAATACATATTTATCTTTACTGCCAAATAAATTTTTAAGATTCTCAACTATATCTTTAACCTCATTAGAGTTATTATCAAGTTTAATAGATTTTTCATTTGCTTTATTTAAATTATCTTGGTGTTTGTCTAATTCTTCTACCATTTCTTGATAGTTATCCATTTCAGAAACAAGAAAATCTTTGTTTCTACCTTTCTTTTTGTCTTTTAAAATACTATTTTGGTTATACTCTTGATTAAATGATTCAATACAAAGTATTCGCATTTTATCTTGTAATTTACGAAGAGATGTTTTAGTAAAGACATCTGATTTCCCAACTTGTATAGATGGACCATATTTATTTTTATATTTAATTGGTATGCCTACAATATGCATGTGCGGGCTAGTTTCATCATAATGAATAATTGCACTTGCTATTTTAAAGTTAGGGACAAGTAATTCTAAATCATTAACTTGCTTTATAAAAACATTAGTCATTTTTGTTTTAAAATCTTTATCTTTAGTATCCCAATATTTTTTATTTCCAAGTTCAATAATAATTTCACAAGCTAAATCATTTTTAGTATTATTACTAACGTGAGTAAAGTAGTCTTTAATTTTTCTATCTTCTCTAACTTGGTTATTATTATATTCATCAACTGATTTTTGAAACTCCTGCTTATATAAATTTTTTACATCATCTACTAGAGAAGTAGTACCTCTAACAATAACAATATCTTCTGCTTGGTTATCATATTTCCTATAATTGTGTTTATCAACTCTAGTTAAATGAGATGCATTTTGTATAGCACTATTTGGAAGTGAAGTAGTTCCACTGTTATTTGTTTTTGCTTTTTCTCTAGAAATATTCTTTCTATTTTTATCACTACCTAAGTGTAGTGAATATGCTAGTTCACTTATAAAAATCACACTCCTTTTTGCTGTATTTTTGTTATGACAAAATATTTAACCCCCTAGGTATTTTGACATGCTATCAGAATTACCTGTGGGCTAGGGAATTCCCTAGAACCCTAAATTAACTATCGCCACTTTCATTCATAAATGAACGGAAACGTGCCACGTTAATTTATTTGTTTTACAAGAACTAATTATAAATCAGTTCCTGTAAAACCATTTCTTCAGCACAAGATTTATAGTTATTCATAAGACCCACCCAAGATAATTGGTCATTTTGTTTTTCTTTTTCAGATAGTCTAGAATCATTTTTAATATAATCTTCCATAAGTC
>CALVZI010000021.1 GCA_944372485.1 uncultured Bacilli bacterium | reverse complement strand
TATTAATAAAAGAGAAATAGAAGAAGATAAAAAGGTGAGGAGTAGTATTTTTAGAATTACTCATGAAATAAAGAATCCTATTGCTGTATGTAAAGGTTATTTAGATATGTTTGATGTTAATAATATTGAACATAGTAAAAAATATGTACCAATTATGAAAAGTGAGATTAATCGAACTTTATTATTATTACAAGATTTTTTAGCTATATCTAAAATTAAAGTAGAAAAAGATTATATGGATGTAAATATTTTAGTTGAAGATGTAATGAATAATTTTAATTTAATGTTAAAAGAAAAAAATATAAAAACTAATATTGATTTAGTAGATGATGATATTTATATATTAGGAGATTATAATAGATTAATGCAGGTGTTAATGAATGTAATAAAGAATAGTATTGAAGCTATTCCTAGTGAAAAAGCTGGTAATATATCAATTAAAACAGATATTAATAATAATAATTTTTATTTAGAAATAAGTGATAATGGAGTAGGAATAAAAGATGAAGTATTAAAGAAAATTGGTGAACCATTCTTTACCACTAAGGTTAATGGTACAGGACTTGGTGTTAGTTTATCAAAACAAATAATTAAAGCTCATGATGGAATTATATATTATGAGAATAATACGATGGGTGGAACTAGTGTGAAAATATTTCTTCCTATAACAAATTAAAAAAATGTTTCTATTTTTCAGAAACATTTTTATTATTATTTTTTTTAGCTTTTCTTTTTACATCCATTATTACTGGTAAAATAATTGGTTTACGTCCTGTTTTAGAATAAATATAAGTTGTTAAATGAGCAGTAATTTCATTTTTTATATCACTATAACTTAATTGATTATTAAGTTTAGAAAGAATTGCACGTTTACTTATATCTTCTAGTTTTTTAATTAATTCGGCATTGTCATTAACAAGAACAAAACCACGAGTAGTAATATTTGGATTACCTAATAATTTATGTTCTTTAGTATCAATATTAGCAATTACTACAACAATACCATCATTAGCCATTATTTTACGATCTTTAATGACAGCTGCACCAACATCACCAATACGATTACCATCAACATAAACGTCCCCGGCAATTACGCTACCTTGTTTATTAATTTTACCTTTATATAAAGATAAAACTTCACCGTTACTCATAATAAATATATTTTTCTTAGGTATATCACAATCAACGGCAGCATCCGCATGAGCTTTTAACATACGATATTCACCATGAACAGGCATAAAATATTTTGGTTTAATTAAACGAAGCATTAATTTTAATTCTTCAGTATTACCATGACCTGATGTATGAATATCTGGAAGTGATGTATTAGTATAAACATCAACGCCCTTTAAATATAATTTGTTAACAGTTCTTGCAATACTTATAGCGTTTCCAGGTATTGGACTTGAAGAGAATACTACCGTATCATCTGGTTTTAATTTTATTTGACGATGTGAACCATTCGCAATTCTTGATAAAGCTGCAAGTGGTTCTCCTTGTGAACCAGTACATAATAGACATACTTTATTATCTGGTAAACGATTTGCTTCATCTGGTGTAATAAAAATATCTTTATGTTTTATATATCCACCTTGAATAGATATTTCAATATTGTTATCCATACTACGACCAAAAGTTGCAATCTTACGACCATTACGTTTGCAAGTATCAACAATATGTTTTAAACGATAAATATTAGATGCAAAAGTTGCAATTATAATACGACCATCTTTTTTCTTAGTGAAAAGTTCTGATAGAGCATCATCAACTTTAGATTCACTAGTACTCATTCCTGGATTTAAAGCGTTTGTACTATCACTTAAAAGTAATGAAACACCACGAGAACCAATACTAGCCATTTTGTGAATATCAGCCATTGGACCAATAGGTGTTAAGTCAAATTTAAAGTCACCAGTAGTAACAACTGTACCATTTGGTGTATGAACAACTATTCCATGTGAATCAGGAATAGAGTGAGTAGTTCTAAAAAATTCAACACTCATATTTTTAAACTTAACTTTTGTTTTATCAGTATAAACAATTAAATTTTTATATTGGATATTACGATCATCTAATTTCTTCTTAATTAGTCCTACTGCTTGATTAGGCGCATATATCACTGGAATATTAACAGTTTGTAGAAGAAAAGGAATACCTCCAATATGATCTTCATGTCCATGAGTAATAAATAACCCTTTTATTTTCTTTTCATTTTTCTTTAAAAATGTAAAATCAGGAATAACATAATCAATTCCCATTAAATCACTTTCTGGAAAAATAACACCCGCATCAACAATAACAATCTCATTTTTATACATAATGCAGTACATATTTTTTCCAACTTCACCAAGACCACCTAAAGCAAATATTTTAGTGTCTTCGATATTATTATTAAAAAACTTCATAAATCTCCTTTCTCTCGATTAAACTATAAAAACATACTCAAAAATAACATTATAAAATGTTTATATATAACAAAAAATAACAATCCCGACATAATAATTTAATAATATTTTATAATTTAAACGAATGTTTGAAAAATCAAACTGACTTAATAATTATAAACTTTTTTTTTAATTTTGTCTAGTTTTAGAGAAATGTGTTAAAATATTTATAGAAATGAGGTATTTATGAATATAACTTTAATTGCGGCAATAGGTAAGAATAATGAACTTGGAAAAGATAATAAATTATTATGGCATATTCCAGAAGATTTAAACTTTTTTAAAGCAAACACAATGAATAAAAAAATAATTATGGGGATAAATACTTTAAATTCTTTACCTAAACTATTACCAGGTAGAAAACATATTGTTCTAACTCATAGAAATTTAGAATTAGATCCAGAAATACTAGTTTTCCACAGTATAACTGAACTTTTAGAATATATAAAAAGTTTAAATGAAGAAGTAATGGTTATTGGTGGTGGACAAATTTATAAACAAATGATTGAGTATGCGAATAAGTTAATTATTACTAAAATTGATGAGACAAAAGAAGCAGATACTTTTTTTCCAAAGATTAATAATAACGAGTGGGATCGCGAATTGCTTAGTGAACATGAATACAAAGATATAAAGTATAAACATTTAATTTATAAAAAGAAATAAAAGATGTTGCTTTTTTTAAATATTTTTAATATAATTAGAGTGTAGAAAGCACAAAAAGAAGGACTCTTCAAAGTGCCTTCTCTTGAAAACACTTTGGGCATTAAGTGTTTTTCTTTTGTTCTAAAATTAATCTTGTTTGATTAATATAATTGTGTATAGGATAAGAACAAGTACCACAATAATCTCGTTCATTCCAAGAATCCTTTCTAAAAAAAGTCTTCATAATTACACCTCCAATCTATATTGGAGAAAACACTTAACCTTAGTCCTTCACTAATTATATACTACAAAAGTTTTTAAAATCCTTTTTTTAATAAAGTTTTATTTTTAAAATAATAATGTTTATTACATAACTAAGTATATAAACATATATTTTCTAAAAAAATATTTGTGAAACATAAATAATAAAAATATATTGCTTTTTTTTAATATTTTTAATATAATTGGTATGTAGAAAGCACAAAAAAAGAAGGACTCTTCAAAGTGCCTTCTCATAAAAACACTTTGCTGGTTAAGTGTTTTTCTTTTGTTTTGAAATTAATCTTGTTTGATTAATAAAATTGTGTATAGGATAAGAACAAGTAACACAATAATCTCGTTCATTCCAAGAATCCTTTCTAAAAAAAGTCTTCATAATTACACCTCCAATCTATGTTGGAGAAAACACTTAACCTAAGTCCTTCATTAATTATATACTACAAAATTTTTTAAAATCCTTTTTATTTTTAAATAAAACTTGGAATAATTCTTAATTTGTGTTATAATCTAATCATTGATTGAAAAGCGATGAAGAGAAGTAGTATTTTGTGGAAAAGTTTATAGAGAGTCTATGGTTGGTGGAAATAGATAATGGATCCCTTAAGAATTCACCTTGGAGCTTACTTATGTACGGTCACGCGTTATAGTGTTAAGATAATACTATGTATTATGAATTAAGGTGGTACCACGTAACTCACGTCCTTATTGGATGTGAGTTTTTTTGTTAGGAGAGTGATAGAATGAAAGATAAAATTAATGAATTAAAAAAAGAATTTGAAGTAAAAGTTAATGAAATTAAAACAATGAAAGAATTAAATGACTTAAAAACATTATATTTAGGAAAGAAAGGACCAGTTGCTGAACTTTCTAGTATGATGCGTGAATTAAGTGTCGAAGAAAAGAAAGAATTTGGAAGTTTATTAAATGGTTTAAAACAAGAACTTAATCTTAGTATTAATAATGTTCGTGCACGTTTAGAAGAAGAAGAGTTAAATAGAAGACTTGAAAGTGAAAAGATTGATATAACTCTTCCAAGTACAAAAGTTAATTTTGGTAGTGTACACCCACTTACTAAAGTTATTGATGAGATTGAAGAATTATTTATTTCAATGGGATATGATGTTGTTGAAGGACCTGAAGTAGAAACTGATATGTATAACTTTGAAAAACTTAATTTACCTAAAGGACATCCAGCCCGTGATGCTCAAGATAGTTTTTATATTACTGAAGAATTATTACTTCGTACACAAACTTCACCAGTTCAAGCACGAGTAATGGATGCCAATACTGAAAAAAGTTCAATTCGTGTTATTTGTCCTGGTAAAGTATACCGTCGTGATGATGATGATGCAACTCATTCACATCAATTTACACAAATTGAAGGTTTAGTAATTGATAAAGATATTTCTCTTGCTCATTTAAAAGGAACTTTAGAAGTATTTGCTAAAAAATTATTTGGGGAAGATCGTGAAATTCGTTTACGTCCAAGTTTCTTCCCATTTACTGAACCATCTTTAGAAGTAGATGTTAGTTGTAGTAAATGTGGTGGTAGTGGATGTCCTGTTTGTAAAGGAACTGGATGGATTGAAATATTAGGTTCTGGAATGGTTCATCCAAATGTGCTTAGAAATTGTGGATATGATCCAGAAGTATATACTGGTTTTGCATTCGGAATCGGTCCAGAACGTGTTGCTATGTTAAAGTATGGAATTAGTGATATTCGTGCATTCTATACAAATGATATGCGTTTCTTAAATGATTTTAATCGTGTGGAAGGAAGTGATAAATAATGCGTCTAAGTAAAAGTTTTCTAAATGACTATGTAAAAGTAGATGATCTAGATTTTCACGAATTAGCTGAAAAAATGGTTTTCTGTGGTAATGAATATGAAAGTATTGAAACACTTAGTGATGCAACTGGTTTAGTTGTTGGTGAAGTAGTAGAGTGCATCGATCATCCAGAAAGTGATCACTTACACATTTGTAGGGTTAATACTGGTGAAGAGGTTAAACAAATAATTTGTGGAGCTCCTAATGTTCGTGCTGGGTTAAAAGTTATAGTTGCAACTGTTGGAGCTAAATTACCAGGTGGTATTGTAATAAAAAAAGCTAAACTTGCTGGAATGGAATCTAATGGAATGATTTGTTCACTTGAAGAACTTGGAATTGATTCAAAATATTTAAAAGATGAAGATAAAGAAGGAATTCATGAATTTCCACTTGATGCCGAGGTGGGGGTAGATGCAATTAAATATTTAGGTTTTGACGATGAAGCAATTGATTTTGAATTAACTGCTGATCGAGCTGACTTGATGAGTGTACTAGGAATGGCTTATGAAGTTGGAGCTATCTATGATCGTAAAGTAACTTATCCAGAAACAGAAGTAGAAACAATAGATGAAGATGTTAGTACTTATCACTCATTAAATGTTGAAACAGAAGATTGTCCAATCTATTTAGGACGTATGGTTAAAGATGTAACAGTAAAAGAAAGTCCACAATGGTTAAAAAACAGATTAATGTCTAGTGGTATTAGACCAATTAATAATGTTGTTGATATTAGTAATTATGTAATGTTAGAATTTGGTCAACCACTTCACTTCTTTGATAGTGATAATTTAGGTAAAGAAGTAATCGTTAGAAATGCTAAAGAAGATGAAGAAATTGTAACTTTAGATGGAAATAAAAGAGTTCTTAATACAAATGATTTAGTTATTGCAAGTAGTAAAGAAGCTGTTTGTTTAGCTGGTGTAATGGGTGGTTTAAACACTGAAGTAGAAGAAACTACTAAAAATATTTTTATTGAAGCTGCTATTTTTGATGCTTTAAAAATTAGAAATACTTCAAAACGTGTATTACGTAGTGAAGCTAGCAGTCGTTATGAAAAAGGAATTGATCCAAATCGTACACGTATGGCTATTGATCGTGCTTGTTACTTACTTAATAAATATGCCGATGGAAAAGTTTTAAGTGGATGTTTAACTCATGATAAAACAAATAAAGAAGATAAAGTAATTGATATTACTTTAGAAAAAATTAATTCTATATTAGGAATGAATATAGAAGGACCTAAAGTAGAAGAAATTTTAACTCGTTTAGGATTTACTTATGAAGGGACTAATCCATATAAAGTATTTATTCCAACAAGAAGATTAGATGTTAATATTAAAGAAGATTTAGTTTCTGAAGTAGGAAAAATTTATGGATATAATAATATTGTTGGAGTTATGCCTAGAACTGATATAAAAAGAGGAACTTATACACCAACTGCTAGAATGATTAAAGAAGTTCGTAAATACTTAAATGGAGTAGGATTAAATCAAGTTATTACATATTCACTTACAAGTGAAGAAAATGTAGGTAAATATGTAATGCAAGAATCTGATAATATTACATTATTAGATCCACTAAGTGAAGATAAAAAAGTTTTAAGAAAATCATTACTGAATTCACTAGTTGAAGTATATGATTATAATAGTGCTAGAAAAATAACTGATGTTAATATTTTTGAATCAGGGAAAGCATATTATCAAATTGATGGAGAAATTATTGAAGAAAATTTAATTTCTGGATTAATGTGTGGAAATTATATTAAAACAACTTGGAAAAGTGAAAAGATTGATGTAGATTTCTATTTAGTAAAAGGTATTGTAGAAGGATTATTAAATTACTTAGGATTAAATAGAAGATATCAATTTAAAACAGATGTTTTAAATAAAGATTTACACCCAGGACGTAGTTGTTCAGTTTATGTTGATAATGAATTAGTTGGGTATATTGGAGAGATTCATCCAAAAAATCATAAAAAAGAAATTTATTTATTTGAACTTAGTTTAGATAAATTACTAAGTAAAAAAGTAAGATTAATAAAATATAAAGAAATAAGTAAATATCCAGTAGTTCATAAAGATGTTGCATTTGTAGTAAATAAAGATGTACCAAGTGAAGCTTTACAAAAAGTAATTACAAGAACTGGTGGAAGATTACTTACTAACATTGAAGTATTTGATGTTTATACTGGAGAAAATGTGGGGGTTGATGAAAAATCAATTGCTTATGCATTAACTTTCCAAGATCAAAATAAAACATTAGAAGATACTGAAGTTACAAAAATTTTCCACAAGATTATTGAAAATGTTGAAAAAGAATGTAATGCTAAATTAAGAGATAAATAAAAAAAACGGATTAAGGTAAAACTTAATTCGTTTTAATTTTGAATAAATTCTTTATAATGTTTTTCTAAAAAATCATTATAAGCATTGTTTTCTAAAACTAAGTTAATCTTTTTTATTGGATATTTAATATTAATTGTAGAAATAAATTTTCTAATAAAATATCTTGTAAATTCTGGATTACGAATTAGAAATGGCCCAACTAAATAAGTTCCATAAAAGTTTTTATAATGAACTCCTTCAGTAGTTGAATTAGGGTAACTTCCAGTTCCTTTTAAAACTCTAAACATTGGATATTCACTATCACTAATTACACTTCTTTGATTTTGAAAACCTAATATATATTTTTTTATAAATGGACAAGAGAATAGAGCTTCATCAACAATTTTAAAATCTTCTTGTTTTGCTTCATAATTAAAGATATTTAAACATTTATGAGTTTGTTTATTTTTAGCTAAGATACTTTTCCCAAATAATTCAATAGAGTTTCCAGTGATTAAGAAAAATTTATTATTTTCAATAGCTTCCTTAACATCATTTTTATATTTTCTTAAATGTTTTAAAGCAATTAATTGATTTTCTTCAGTACCCATTCCAATATATACTAAATCATAATCTTTAAAATTTAGAGTATCATCTATTGTTAAGAATTTAACAGTAACATTAATTCCTTGATTTTCTAATTGTTGTTTTAATATTTTAATATTACCATTCTCACCATATAAATTTAATAAATCATAATATAAATGAGCAATTGTTATTTTCATTTATCATCATCCTCACGTAACATTTTATTAAAATCATTCATATAATTAAAATTAATTATCGCATAAATATCGCCTTTAGTTCTTTTTGTAATAGCACCACGAGCTTTTTCTAAGTTTTCATAAACAAATATTTTTTTAGGATCAATTCCACTATATTTAAGACGAGTAGCTAAATCGTAACGATTAATACCAATACAAATAATTCTATCAATCTCATGTTTATTTAATATCTCAAAGTCAATATCATACAACCAAGATAAATCATTATATTTATATCTTAAACTAATTACATTCCATCCTAAAACTACCGTTTTTAAACCTTTATTACGATTTAAAAACATTAATGCATGATTGAATGTAGAACTATTTTCAGTTTTAGTATTTAGTACATAAACATTACGTTTTTTATATATATAGGTATTAAAATTCTTTTGTTTATAACTTATATTACTAATAGCTTCACTAATCTCATTAAAATCTAACTTCATATGAGCTAGGGTAGTAAAAGCAGCTAAAGTATTATAAACACAATATAAAGTATCAAAAGGGAATACTACTTTATATTTATCATTAATCATTAATTCACGTTTTTCATAATTTACTTTAGAACCATTATATAAACTTTTTGGATTTTTAAAAGAACATTTACTACATTTAAATTTACCAATAGCTTCAAAGTGATAGTAATCATAATCTAATTTTTTACCACATTTAGGACAATGTGTAATATTTAAGTTACCACTTAAACTAACTTTAGTAGATTGTTTAGTTTTATCTAAACTATAATATGTAGTTTTATAATTTTCATTTAAAACTAATTTTTGTAAATATGGATCATCCGCATTTAATATTAGATGCATATCTTTAGTTAATGCTTTTTTAATATCTTCTAAAACTAAATCAAAGTGACCCTGTCTAGGTGGTTGATCACGACTAATATTAGTTATAACTACAACTTCTGGTTTTAGAATTGGAAACACAATTTTTGTATATCTTTCATCAACTTCTAAAACTAATACATCCACATCCATCTCACCATTTAAGTTAGAGTATTCAATTAAAGCTGTAAGAACACCATATTCAAGATTTCCTTCACGATAGTTATGGGCAACTTTATAACCTAATTTTTTATAAACTTCGGCAATCATTTTAGAAGTAGAACCTTTTCCACAACTACCAGTTACCGCAATAACATGTTTTGGTAATTTAATCTTTTTCATTATATCTTTATCTATTTTTTTAGAAACTTGTCCTGGTAAACTACTACCACGATTTAATTTATCACCTAACCATAGAACTCCCTTACCAGCTAGGATACTTAATTTTTTCATTATACCACGCCCCATCTATATTCATTATAACATGAAAAAATATGGGTTTGACATTTTTTTTCTAGTTTTGTCGAATTGGTAGAAATTAACTAATTTGTTTGCTATAGTAAAATAGGTGATGGTAATGTTTAAGATAGAAATTGAGTATCGTAAAGATACATTATTTGTTCAAATTTTGGGACCTCTAACACGTAGAAATATTTCAAAATTAAAAAGGAAGTTATACTATATTTTAACAGAATATGGAATTAATCATGTAGTTATGAATATTAGTGAAGCAAGTCCCTTTGATAAAGAAGAGTTTTATCAATTTTTAGATGAATACGATATTGAATTTGGTGGACAGTTAGAAATTGTAAAATAGTAATTAACATGATATAATGAAGTTGGTGATAATTTATGGGTAAAATAAAAATTAATATGCTTTCATCAGCAGACAAAGTAGATGGTCAAGGAGTAGGTAGTGCATACCTTGAACAAGTTAATCTAATAAAAGAAGGAGCCTCTGATTTATTTGATGTAATGATTAACAGTAATAAAAAAGCTGATATCATTCATCATCACACAATTGATTTAGATCATTATTACAAAATGAGTTTTGGTAAAGCAATAAATGTTGCTTATGTACATTTTTTGCCAACAACTTTAGATGGTAGTATAAAACTTCCTAAATTAATATTTCCAGTATTTAAAAATTATGTAATTAAATTTTATAATAAAGCTGATTATTTAGTTGTAGTTAATCCAAGTTTTATTAAAGATTTAGTTGAATGTGGAATTGATAAAGATAAAGTTACATATATTCCAAATTATGTTTCTAAAGATAAATTCTATCCTAAAACAAAAAAAGAAGTAAAAGAGATAAGAAAAAAATATGGTTTTAAAGAAAATGATTTTATTGTTTTAGGAGCTGGTCAAGTTCAAACACGTAAAGGTGTAAAAGAATTTGTTGAAGTTGCAAAACAAACACCAGATATAGAATATGTATGGTGTGGAGGATTTTCATTTGGAATGATTACTGATGGTTATGAAGAATTAAAAGAAATCGTGGAAAATCCACCTAAAAATGTTAAATTCTTAGGAATTGTTCCACGTGAAGAAATGAATGATTTATATAATATGGCTGATGTTTTATTTGTTCCATCTTATAACGAATTATTCCCAATGACTATCTTAGAAGCAGTAAATAGTCATAAACCATTGTTACTTAGAGATTTAGAATTATATGAAGGAATTTTATTCCACAAATATTTAAAAGGAAATAGTAATAAAGAATTTATTAAACAATTAGAAAATTTAAAAAATGATCCAGAACTATATAAAAAATATAGTAAATTATCTAAAGAAATTAGTGAATATTATTCTAAAGAAAATGTACTAAAAATGTGGATTGATTTTTATACAGAAATATATGAAAAAAATCGTGAAAAAGTTAATAATTAGTATTACACAAATTAAAAAAATGTGATATAATTAAGCGCGTAACGACATGTATTTGGTATAATTGGAAACGCACATTTTATTAAAAATGATAACGAACAACACAAAAATACTTGTGTTGTTTTTATATTAAAATGAAAGGAGTAAAATTATGACACAAACAAAATTTCAAGATATTGTTTATACTATTATTATGGTAATTGTTATGGTTTATGCGATGGTTTGTTATAATATTGGAATAGGGATGGGAGAATTTAATAATAATGTATTTTTAATGGCTCTTGGAGAATTACCAATTATGGGAGTTATTGCTTTTTTATTAGAATTTTTTCTGGTTGAAAAAATAACAAAGAGTATTACATTTAAATTAGTCAATCCAAAAGAAACTAAACCAATATTTATTATAGTTATACTATCATCATTAATAGTATGTTTTATGTGTCCATTAATGAGTTTATTCGCAACACTATTATTTAATTTTAATGGTATTGAAAATCTAATTGCAACTTGGTTAGTAATATTTGTAAGAAACTTTCCAATGGCATTGTGTTTTCAAATATTCTATGCAGGACCATTTGTACGTTTAATATTTAGAACAATATTTAAAAAACAATTAAAATCTTAAATTTAACTTTTAAGATTTTTTTTAGTATTTTTTTATGATATAATGATATAGTGGTGAAGAATATGAATAAAAAGGAAAACTTTATTACTTGGTTAAAACGTAAATGGGAAGAATTTTTAATATTCTTACATTTAAGAAGAAAAAAAGAAGAAGAGAAAAGAAAGCAAGAAGAAGTTGGAACATCAATGAGTAAACCTGTTCTCTTTGCCAAATTCTTTTTAGGATTTTTTCTTGGAGCAATTGAATATGCTGTTATGCGTCCAAAACCAGTTGATATAAAAGAATTAGTAGATTTAGATTCAATCAACGAAGAAATAAAAAACTTAGAAAATAAAGTTGATTGGTTAAAAAATAGACTCAAGAAAGAACACAAAGTAGATAAAATAAATGATTATGAACAAAAGTTAGAAGCAACTATCAATATAATAAAAGAACTGAAAGATCGTACAAAAATAATAAAAGATAATAAAGAAAAAGCAGAAGAAATAAAGAAAGAATTAAAAGATGTTGAATATGAATTAAAGAAAATTGAAACAGATATTAATTATTATAAAAATTTAATTGAAAAAGAAAAATCACCAAATAAATTAGTAGTTATTCAAAAGAAACTTGAAGAAAAAGAAAATAGTTTAGAAAATATAACTGAAAAATTAGAAAAAATTCAAAAAGACTATGATCGTTTTTATGATGTGGATTTAAAATTAAATGATAAAGAAAAAGAATATGCAAAAGTATTAAAGAAAGAAAATAATAATTTAGGTGAAACTAAAGATTTATATCACGAACTTTCTATGAGTGAAAGTGTACCAGCTTTTTTACCACTTACTCAATACCTAGATGAATCTGTAGTTCAAGAAATAGTTTATAAAAATAAAGAATTAAAAAGAGATGTTAAAAATTTAAAAAGTGAAGTTAAAGAAACAAAAGAAGAAGCAGTAACTAAAGAAAAACAAGAGCGAGAAAGAATAAAAAAAGAAGAAGAAGAAAGATTAAAAAGAGAAGTTGATGAAGTAAAAGAGTCAAATGAAAAGATTACAACTAATATAGAAGAAACTGAATTAGAAGTTGAAAAGTTAGTAAAAAAAGTTGAAAAAGCTAAAGAAAGTAAAAAAGATACAATTCATTTTAAAGGTATATCTAAGATGATAGTTAATCTTTCAAAGATGGCTGTTGGATTATTCTCAACAATTTTATTTAAAAAACCAGGAATAGGTTTAGTAATAGGTGCAGTCATATTAAATAATTCTATTAGAGGACTTCGTAATGCTTTAAGACTTAATAAAAGAAAGATATCTTATTATAAATATACAGATATAACTAATGAAATATTAAAACAAAAATCAAGTTTAAAAGTTAGTGAAAAATTATTACATGATTCTTTAAAACAAATTAAGTCTTTTAGAAGTGATTTTGAAGAGAAGTTTGAAGGTCGTATTAAAGAATTACCAGAATTCAAAGATATTTTAAATAAGGTTGATATGGTTGAAAGAGAAGTATTTGAAAAAATTGAAATTATTGAAAAACAAAAAGAAAATTTAAATAAGATTGAAAAAGAAAATGAAAAACAAAAATTAAAAGTTAGAGAAGAAAGTAAAAAATAAGTTGGTGATAATATGAAAACTATATATTTAATTAGACATTCAAAACCAAATAAAAAAAAGTTTATTGGTGAAGATATTTCTTTATCACAAGAAGGTTTTATGAAAGCAAAAGAATTTTCTAATAAATTAAAAAATAAAATAACTTGTTATTCATCAACTCTTTTACGAGCAAAACAAACTGCAGAAATACTTTCTAATAATGTAATTACTGATGAACGATTAATTGAAAGAATAGTGGGGAATGAAAAATTTTCTAAAGAAGATTGGGAAAAACAATATATAGATATTTATTATAAAAAAGAAAATGGTGAATCTTTCTTTGAAGTTGGTAATCGTATTGAAGAAGTTATTATAGAAATATTAAATAATATGAATGATAACGAAGAAGTTTATGTAGTGTCACATGCTGCAGCTATATGTAGTTATTTAATTAAATATTGTGATGTACTAGTAACTAATGTTGATCTTAAAGAAAGAGAAATAAGATTTAATAATAAAATAATTATGTCAGGAAAATTTTATACACCATCAGCTTTTAAAATAAGTTATATGGAAAATAAAATTATTGATATAAAATATTTATATTAAAGCTATAATTTGAGAACTCTTATAATAAAATTAAATAGTTAAATTCTACAAGATTTGATACAATTTAATTGGGAAGGTGAAGTTATGAGAGTTGAAGAAAAAATTCAAAGACTAAAATCAGAAACATTAAT
>CALVZI010000020.1 GCA_944372485.1 uncultured Bacilli bacterium | reverse complement strand
GTTTGTTTTACTAACCATTCTTTGTTTTTTAATTTTGGATAAAAATAATTATTTAACCAATCATTTACATAACTACTATCATATTGTTCAGCTGTATCTTCTGCTCCCCATGGAATTCCTGTTACATCCTCTTCAGTTATCATACGAATACTTCCATCTGCGTTCTTCCCCATGATTCGCCACATAAATCCATTAAACCATACATAGTTTGTACTTTGACTTCCTCCTAAGTATGTCCCATCTAAATAATTATAGGTTGAAACACTTGTACTCAATAAATTATTTGTAGCATATAATAATGAATCGGTAGCTGGTTCAGGTTCTGGAGCATTTCCACTATCTTGAGAAAAGTTAAGTTTTAATGTTAATTGTTTTGATTCACTAGGTAAATTTGTTGCACTAGAATCAAATGTTACTTTTACTTTAAATGTTATTGACTGATTTGCAGTAAGTTTTGTATATCTTGTTATTCCACTTATTTTAAATTTTATATCAGTAGGTGCTTTATTGTTTGCCTCATCTATTCCTTCAATGCTTTCTAAATATGCATTTAATTTACCTTGATTTTGTACTGTTACATTATATTCTGCACTACTTCCTGGCTTTTTTAAATCTACTTGGAATGTTGCAGTAGTTGGTGCTGTTATTTCTTTTTGTACTGTTGTTGCTTCATTCATTATACCTTCCTGTATATCAGTAAATATTACTTTAAAATCACTAGTAATATTTGAAGTACCATTTATTTTTAAATAACTACTTAGCGCTGAATAACCTATAGTCATTCCTACTACCATTACCATTAAAATTGCTAAAATTATGTTTTTTCTTCTAACTGAACTTCTGTACATAATCAACACCATCCTCTAGTATTAATATTAAAATAATATATTTGTTTTGTCAAGAGAGAGTTATGTAAAAATTTGTAAAGAAAAAACAAAACGTATTGTTTTGTTTTAAAATTATTCTTCATCTGCACCATATTTAATTTCTACTATTAATGCATAAATTTCATAAATAAAGATTAAGAAACATGGAACTAATACTATGAATAAGAATCCCCATTGTGATTCTATTACTGAAAGATAAGAACCAACATTTTTATGTACTTCTTTTGGTGTACCAGCAATAAATTCTTCAGCAAATGTATCTCCATTTTCAAATGCAATAGCCTTTTCTTCAGGATATACTTCTCCAATTACACCTACTTCAATACTTGCTACACCTTTAGAATTTACTCTATATGTAAATATTGTTTCTCCTACTTTATAATCTTCTAATCTTTGTGATTCAACAACTACTAAATCACCTTTTTCGTATTCTGTTACACCAACTTTTTCTTGAATTAATACTAATGATGTTTCACCAAATTGTGTAACTCCATAATCATTATAATTTAATAATAAGAATGTCATACATAAAGCAAAAGCAAAGTAAGCTATTCCTATTACTGTTAAAACCACTTTTTTAAATATTTTTAAAAACTTCATATTTTTACTTCCTTCCTGTATTATTATTTCTACCTATTTTATAATAGCACAATCATTTATAAAATTCAACAATTACTTTCTTCAGTTAAAGTAAATTCCTTTACATCATAAGTTTTAGTTGGATCTATTTGATAAAATTTATAATTTATACTATTTTTAGCATTTAATTTAAATACTATTTCATTTATATAACCATTTGTATCTGTTGCTTTATTTACAATATTTTGATCTTCATCAATTAATAGTTTACTTGGATCCCAAGTTATCTTTACACATTTATCTTCATTATAAGAATTAGTTATTACTAAGTTTGTATAATTAGTGTTTTTATTTAATTTCATATTTAACTTACCAATTATATTTTGATCTTTATGAAGAATAAAATTTCCTGTAATTGTTTTCTTATATGGTCCTGTACTTTCAGCTTTAATTGTTATATCAGCATCTGTTATATCTTGATTAGAACTATTAGTTAATTCAAAATATATATCTTTTACTGCTTTCATTTTTTGCCAATTATAACCTTCTGTTTCACAAGTTTCTTTATCATAAGAACTTACATCTTTTGAATCATCTTTATTATTAACACATGCTTCATAACTTGATAAAGTTCCTGTAAATGTATTTTTATCAGTACCATTTAAGTTACAATTTACATCCACATTAGAACTATTTACTGTACATGTTACTTTATAAGTAATATCATAATCAGCAACCACTTTATCGTTTAAATTATTTTTAATATTAAATAATACTTTATTACCATCCCATGTATTATTTATATTTTGTTTATTATTACTATCTAAATAATCACTTGTGAAATAAAAGCCTTTTGATTTTAAATAATAATTCCAAATATTACTTGATGCATATTTAGCATATGAGAAACCAGCTGTTCCAATTAGAATAACAAATAATACAGCAATTGTTATAACAACATATTTTTTCTTCTTTTGCATCTAATCACCTATCCTAATTTCTGCCAACTCTTTATTTCTACATCAATATAATCTACTATATCAGAGTATTCTATTCCATCAAATTCACTTGGATATATAGCTTTTATTTTATAATTATCAATTGCTTCTTTAGTATATGTCATTTCTTGTTCAGGAGAATTACATACTAATTCATTATTTTCATTTCTCGAATAATTTTCATCACAAGTCATTATTAATTCTTCTTTATCTTCAGTAACTTTATATAATTCTAATTTTAATGGCATAAAGTGATATGTTTTAATTATTATTTGATAATTAAGGGTTACATTACTTAATACTTCTTTTAAATTATTTGTTACTGAAAAGTTATATTCTTCAGTATCACCTGGTACTAAAGATGTGGGATTTAATTCTAAATGGTCTAACCTTTTTGATTCAAAGACAAACTTAGCTATTTTTTGATCTTCAACTTCTAATTCAGAACCAGAAAAGAAGGATGAATAAGCAATACCGGTTCCAAACACTACTGAACAAAATAGTATCAACATTAATATTATTTTATTTTTTTGTTGCATAATAACCTCCTACTTAACAATAAACTTCTTTTCTACTGTTCCAATTTTTTTATCTTTATCATATAAATCAAAGACTAATTTATAACCACCATAATTAAACTTATCTAAATTTAAATCTAAAGTTACATGATTATAAGTATTATTTGTTCCATCATAATCTTTAGGATTTTTTATTAAATAATAAGTATTACCTAGAGCTAATTCTAAATTATTATTAAAATAATTATTCATAAGAACACTTGTATATTCTTGATTATAAGCAGTTAATTCTTTCTTAGTATATAAAGATACTCTAACATTAGCTTCACTTAAATTAGCTTTTTTAATAATATCTAATTCAATTTTATTTTCATTATCTTTCTTAGTAATTATTTTACTATTATCATCCATTAATACATCAAATGAATAATTTTCTTTAGCCCCGTTTTCTACTACTACAGGTATATCTACTTCATCAACACTAAATTCATTAGAATATGTTCCATCATAAGCAGCATAACCACTTATTTTTAATGTATAATCACCATCTTTTAATTTAGTATTATCAGTTGATGTCATAATAATTATATTTTTACTTATAGATTCACTATTATCATTTAATGGAATTCTTACAAAACCATCAGTATCACTATAATAAGTTTGTTCATCAACTACAAATTTTAAATTTTTAAGATACTCTTGTTCTAACATTTTTCCATCTTTATCAACTAATCTAATCATAAAACCAAATGTTTTATTTTCAAATGTTGTATCATAAATATCTTTTCCATCAATTTGTTTTTTATCTAAATTTAAAGTTACATTTACTTCAGTTGTTGAATCACTATTATAGTTTATTGCATTACCATTATAACTACTATCAATACTAAGAGTTGAGAATGCATTTTGTGCATATAAACTAAATGATTTAATTGTTTCATCTAATGTTGAACGAACAATATTATTATCTTTATCACGAATTTCAATATATGGTTTAATATCTTTTAAATCTTCACTTAGTTCTACTTCACTAAAATCAAATACAATGTCAAACTCTTCATCTATTTTTCCACTAAATTTAGTTTCATCAAAGTTTTCAGTCATTGTTGCTTTACCAATAATACTAAATAATTCAAATGGATAAGTAGCAACTTTTTCACATGTATCATCATTTTCTTTACAACTATCATTATAATTATATATATCTTCACTTGTTTCTATTTTATAAGAATAAACTTTATTATCTTTTTTATCTACTAATAATATTTTAGTATTTACAGGAAGTAAAGTATTAGTTATTAAGTTATGATTATAACCTTCTTTATATTCATTATCATTCTTATATGTAACGTTAAGTGTTAGTGATGAATTAGAAGTAATATTTAAATTATCTAATTTATCTTTTTTATTTCTTCCAGGATAAATTCCATTAATACTATATCCATCATAAATAATATAGTCAGTATTTACATATGTTACATAATCACATTCATCTGTTACTTTAACATAGACAATATTTTTTCCTTTACTATCAACAGTTATCTTATCTTGATAAGCCTGCCAATCAGTAATACCATTTAATGCTTCTTCATTTAATACTTGGTCTGTTACATAATATTCTATACTTTTTACACCCGATAAATCATCAGTTGCTTCAACAGTAAAATAAGTATTTTTAGTAACATAGAAATCACTTAATTCTTCATTTAATTTATCCCAAGTTTTATTTTGATATTTTATAGAAGTTGTTGCTTTTGAAAGGTCAACAACAATTAAATCAGTATTTAAGTAATATTCTTGGTTATCATAATCTACTACTTTTACATAAATTGTATAAAAACCTTCATTAGAAAGTGTAACTATATTTTCATACTTTTTCCAATCACTAATAGCTTCTATTTCATCTTTCATTAAAGGTTCTTTTGAATTACTTATATAGTAATAAATTTCTTTTAATGGTCTAAAACTATTAGCTTCTTCAATACTAAAGGCAACTTCTGTTCCAAATTTAACTGTACTTAATTCATAACCAACATTGTCCCAAGTATAACTACCAACATGGATATTAGCAATAGGATTATTAATATCATCAATTGCAAGAATTGGAAGTTCACTATCATATACCCAAATATTTTCAGGATTTTCTTTTAAATCTTCTGGATCAACAAATTCATTAAATCCAAATGTGTTTATAACATAATTTTTAGTTTTTAAATTGATTAAACTAGTTTCAACAAAGTCTCCATCAGTAGTTCCACTATTTACACTTGTTCCTGAGATGTGATATGAAGTGTTAATATCAACAGATGAATTTTCTACACTATTAATTGTATATTCCGATTCAATCGCATTAAATGAATTTTCAATAATAACATTATTACTATCAGTTATAGTATTAATTAATCCAGCATTATTATTTCCAATTAACTCTCCACTATTATATACTTTAGAAATTACTACTTTATTATTAGAGTTAGTTAGTTTAGCAATTAAACCGGCACTATTATTACTTTTAATTAAACCTGTATTATATGCTTGACTAATATTTACATTAGTTGCATTCCCTATTAGACCAGCACTATTATCAACACCATAAATATCAGCTTTATTAATAACATTTTTTAAAGTTGTATTATTAGCATTAGCAATCAATGAAGTTGTGTTATAAATATATCTTATTTCATAACTTAAATTAGTTAATTTTACTTCACCAGTACCAGTTCCTGTAAATGATACTTCTGTTTCATCTACTAAACTAGTTCCTAAGAAAACTTCAAAGTTTTCATCTACAACTTCAATACCATTAATACTTAATGTTCCATCAACATTTTCTTTACTAACAGTTCCTTTAAGAGCAACTGCTTTAATAGGACCATTTATTTTACTTTCATCATAAAGAAGTGAGATAGTATCTTTTACAGTATTATTATCGGCTTTTAATGTTTTATCTCCTAAGGATGTACTAACTGTTTTTATGAATTCACTACTATTACCAACAATTAATCCATCAACAACAACATTATTTATATTAGCATTATTACTATTTACAGCAAGTAATCCAGTTGTATAACCCCCATTAACTACTGAATTAGTTAAATATAAATTATTTATAGTACCTTCTAAATTATTAAATAAACCTAATTCTTCACTATCAGTACTATTTATATATAAACCAGAAATAGTATAAGAATTTCCATCTAGTGTTCCTTTAAAATTATTTAAAGCTTTTATTATATTAAGAGTTCCAACTTTATCACCACTACCATGTGGTAAAGTATAATAATCACTTGTATAATCATTTACATAATAAGTGTTTCCATCAACAATATATTGAATTCCTGAATCTTCAAGATAAGCAAAAACACCTCCATTTAAAATAATATTATTATCTAGTGAAAAGTAAGTATCACTATAATCATTACTTTCAAGCATATTTGCGAAATAAGCAAGTTCACTACCACTAGCAATTACATATGGATCATCTTTTGTACCACTACCACTTCGATAAGAACTAGCAACACTTCCATCCCATACAGCAATATTTGTATCAATTGCTCGATTTTGAAAACGAGCTAAAGTCGGTATAGCAACTGAAAGTGCAAAAATAATAACAAAAATAAAAATTAAATAATTAACTTTGGGAATTCTTGATAGATTATTAATAATCTTTTTTCTATTTCTCATAAAACTACCCACCTCTAATATAATTTCCTACGTTCATACTATCTATAACATTATACCATATTTCGACATTTTTTTATATACAAATAAATATATTTCTAATTTTAAAAGTTAAATTTTAGTAAATTAAAATTATAGTAAAAAAAATATAACAAATAAATTGTTATATTAAAAAATATTTTTCAATTAATTTTATCATATTACAAACAAATATTTGATATAATGTCCCCAGGAACATTTAATTAGTTGGGTGATGCCAATCTTCGTAAATGAAGGGAGGCGGTAATATGAGTAAGAAAGATTTTTTAATTTTTTCTTTAATCATTATTATCTTCATTTTATTATTATTGTTATTTATAACTTTAACATAAAAGAAATCACCTAACTCTGCATTGAATTAGGTGAACCAAAAACTTTTGGCAACATCCAACATGCAACAATTGAATGTTCCTTTTTTATTTTATGATGAAACTTCATCTATATACATGATATCATAAAATATTATTTTATACAAGTCATAATAGTAGAAAAAAATAGAGTCTTATCTCTATTTTTCTTCTTCTTTAATAATCTTCTTTACTTGAACCATAAACCAAATTTTATCTAATGTTGTTTCACTATTTTCAATCTTATTAGTTCTAAGAATTAATAAAATTTTATTTAATAATAATTTTATATTTTCACTTGTTAAATCTTCTTCATCAATTTCAATATTATTTAAGTGATATTTATTACTAATTGTACGAGCAACATTAGCTTTTTCAAATACTGGAATTCCAGTAATTATTATATTAGTTGGATTCATAGCAAATAAATCAAAATTATCACTATATTTTATAATTTCTTCATAAGTTTTTAATTTATAAACTTTTTGAATAGCTAATTTCTTGAAATAATCAAAACTATAATATAAGTGTAATAGATCAGAAATTGTTAATGTATTACTTAATATTTTTTCTACTTGCGCTTTAAAATATGCTTGATCATATTCTTTATAAAGCTCATACAATTTTTTAGCTTTATGAACGGATTCAATTTTTAATTTTCTTACATCAACATTACTTTTAAATATTCCTTGTTTACCACCAAATATTTTTTTATTTATTTTTTCTAATTCATTTTCTCTATCATTAATTTTTTGTGTTATTTCTTTTAAACCTTTGCTATAATCATTTTTCTTTGACTCTGCTGTAACTTCTTTTTCATATTCTTCTTTAAAATCTTTAAATAATGGTAAAAATTCTAAGTAACTACTATATTCATTAAGATTTACTTTTAACTTTTCTAATGCTTCAATAACTTTTTCCATCTTATCTGAATCATTATAGTCAGAAACATTAGGTAAAAGAGAAACATAAGCTGCTTTACGTACTTTACTGTTTTCTAAATATTGTTCAATTTCAATTTTACCGCTCTTTGCAAGTTCAACAATATCATAAACAGTTTCTTCATTCATCAAATTTAAATCAACATAAGCTTCTTTTAGTTTTTCAAGACACATAGCATAACTAGTTACACCATTATCTTCCATTACTTCATTTTGTAATTTTGTGATATAAGTATTGAATTTTTTTTCATACTTATTTATTAATTTTCTAAAATTAAGTTCGATGTGTTCAATAATTTCAGGATTTACCCAATATATTTGTTCAAATATTTCTGAAACTTTTTCATAGTTTTCATCTTTTTTCTTACGTACTTCTAAGAAAGCTGTCATGTATTCATGAACATAACATGTATAATCAAAATCATCACTTGTAAGAATAATATCAGCTAGTTCGAATTTGTCTAAAAAACCATTTATTATCTCATTTAAAGAATGAAAATTAAGAGTATAATAATTATTTATTTGATATAATAATGTATCAAATCCCATTTTTTCAGAATATGTATTAGAAGGATTTAATAAAAATTTAGTATGTTCAAATTTTAATATTTTTTCATTAATACGATCAACATTTTTTACTTCTTCTTTTACTTCAAAAGAACGAGCTTTTACTTCTAAATAACTTTTTACACTTTTTTCATAATCATTATATTTTGTAATAATTTCATCTATTTTTTGATTGACTTTCTTTTTATTAGTTTTTGTTTTAGTAGGCATAGTGGAAATAAGGTTTTTCTTAGCATCAATATCTTTCTTAATAAAATCCAAAAAATTATTCATTTTCTTCTCCCTTTTCTTCCAATTCAATTTTATTCTCTTCTAAAAACATTAAAAACTCTTTTATATTATCATAAACTTCAATCAATTCTTGTAAAGTTAATTTTGATAAATCAAAATCAACTTTAACTGGTTCTTTCTTTCTCATATCATCACCATTTCCCCTATTTTACTATTCATTTTCATCTAAATGTCCTGCTTGATCTTTAACTAAACTTAGTGAAATTGATAAATCTGCACCAGTTGAATCAGTTTCTAAACTATCAATATCTTGTCCTTCAATCCATAAATAAATTCGTGCTTTTGTTACTCCATTTGGAATATCAAATAATGGTTCCTCAAAATTAGCTTCTGTAACTGTATTTTGCAATGTAAAATAATTAGCATCTAAATTTGGTGAACCTGAAACTGAATTTTCAACATAAATTGGTCCACCAGCACGGCTAAATGCATATGTTGGAAATTTTTGCCCATCAACCAAATTAACACCATATTTTTGAGCTCTTTCAATTGATAACGCGGTGTGGTTAGTGCTATTTGGCTCATAAATTATTGACTCACAATTATTATTACATGACAAATTTTGAGCAGTTGCTGCTGGTGCATCTAAAGAAGTACTACCAATTTTTACAATTCCTATACGAACTGAGTTTGCAAGACCTTTCATTTCATCATTTTCTTCATCACCAATTGTAACCGAAGTATCACCATCTAAATATAAATTATCACTAATTGGTGAATCCGTTTCATTTTTTAAGAAAACATCAAAAGCAATATAATAACTAAATTGTTTTGGTTTAGTTTCTTGTAATTGTTTAGTTGTAACAAATCCTCGTGATTTATCTCTCTTAAAATATTTTACCCCACCATCAGCAACAAATATGTTAAAAGCAGGACTATTATGGTTAGTTATTCCATTTGATGAGACTGGCGTTAACCCATTAGTAGCCCATTGACTCATATGGTTTGGATAAGTATTTTTTAAATCATTTAATAAAGCATTTGCTGAAATTTCAAGAGCTGTATCATAATTAATAGCATCAAAAGAAATTGTTAATCCACTATTTTTTGTAACCACCATATTAAAAGTTTTAATACGAACATTTAAGCTGGTAGAAAACCATGCATATGTTGCAAAAATAAGAAGTACACCTAAACATAATATTACAAACATAGAACCTTTGATATTGTTTATATCAATCTTTTTTTTCTTATCACTAAATGTAGTTTGCTTCTTTTTGGTAGTAACTTTTTTAGCCACTTCTAACACCACCTTTTAAAATATAAATAAAGAGTAAATGTATTTACAATATTACTCTCTATTATTTATTATATTACAAATGTAATATTGTTGGTAATTGCCCAAATAAATGGGCAATATACCTTAAGTTATTTTATTATCCTATTGTCCAAGTATCATCAGCATTTCCTTCATCATTTTCTTGGAATGTTGCAGTTTTTGATTCATCTCCATCTTTAAATGTGAAGTCTGTTTTTACTGTTGTTGGAACAGTAAATTGTTTTAAAGTTGCATTATAAGTAATTGCAGTTGTAGGTTCTCCATCAACTTGAATATCAGTTACAGCACCTGTTGCTTCATAATCAACAATACGATCTGTAATATCTGTACTTGGTCCTTCATAATCAACATCGCCTTCTTCATATCTTTCTTTAGTGAATCCGAAGTTGATAGAAATTTGTTTTCCAAGTGATGCGAAATCATAGTTATCAATATCTTGACCTTCAATATATACATATACTCTTACTTTAGTAATACTATTTGGAGCTAATGTCATAAATGTTGGACGATCAGCTCCAGGTATATTTTTATCAGTATCTGTAAAGTTTGGATATTCTACTAATTTATAAGTTGATTTATCCTCATCAGCTGCATAAGTATCATAATCAACTGTATTAGCTGTATATGTATTATATTGAGCTCCATCATATACGTTTACATTAGACCCAACTGTAAGTTCATTACTAATTGCATATGTTGGATATGCTGTACCTTTATCTAAAGCTGTACAAGTACTTGTTCCATCTTCTGTTTGTGGATTATATGAAGTTGGATCATTTACATCATTACCATTTTCTTTTCTTGATAAACAAGAAGTATTATACCAATTAATTGCATTATCTGTATGTACATCATCATTTGGTTCCCAAATTTGAGCACTACGACAAATTCCTGTTACACCAGTTCCTGAATCTTTATCACTATCAGCACAAGTAATTCCTGTAATTGTTTCTGGATCTTCAGTATCAGCGATTACACGTCCAACTTGAGCGAAAGCTACACGTACTGAATTTTCAATTCCAGTTCCATCTACTCCCCCATTTTCAGAAACAGTAACAGCTGAATTTGTTGTTAAATAAATTGCTTCTTCATTTTTTGGTTCATTATCTACATAATATTCTTCACCAGATAAGTTTTTAATGAATAAATCAAAAGCTACATAACCTTTTCCTTCTTCATAAAATTGTCCAGCATTTTGATTTGTATGATTATCTACTTGACTAGCAAGTAATCTATAACCACCTGTTACAGCAGTTAAACTTCCTTTTTCAAATAATTTCATTGTTGATGAAGTTTTATCCATATCACCTACTGATGACATTGGAATTAAAAAAAAAAAAAAAAAAGTATTTGTATTATTTTCATAAGCTTCTGCATTTGCAACATCTAATTTGTATGTCCAATCAACACCATTCATAGAAAGGAATAAACCTTCTGTTGTAGCTATATTGATATCAAACTTATTTACTTTTACAGTTTTCATACCAATAAACCATGCATAGGTTGATAC
>CALVZI010000019.1 GCA_944372485.1 uncultured Bacilli bacterium | reverse complement strand
AATAAAACCCTTGGTAATTTCCAATTAACTAATATTCCAGCAGCTCCTAGAGGCGTACCACAAATCGAAGTAACATTTGATATTGATGCTAATGGTATTGTTAATGTTAAAGCTAAAGATTTAGGTACAAACAAAGAACAATCAATTACTATTACTGCTTCAACTAATTTAAGTGATGATGAAATCGATAAAATGGTAAAAGAAGCAGAAGCTAATAAAGAAGCTGATAATAAACGTAAAGAAGAAGCAGACGTAAAAAATGAAGCAGAACAAATTATCTTCCAAACTGAAAAAGCTATTAAAGATTTAGGTGATAAAGTAACTAGTGAAGATAAAGAAAAAGCTGAAAAACAAATGAAAGAATTAAAAGAAGCATTAGAAAAGAATGATATTGAAGATATCAAGAAGAAAAAAGATGCTTTAAGTGAAACTGCTATGGCTATGGCAACTAAAGTTTATGAAGAAGCTGCTAAACAAGCTAATGCTAATAATGAATCTAATGATTCTAATTCAAACAATGATGATAATGTAAAAGATGCTGAATACGAAGAAAAATAAGAGAAGAAGTTTATCACAAAGGTAAACTTCTTACCTTTGTATATAAAGGAGAACTATGGAAAAAGAAATTAAACGAAGTGAAGTTTTAGAAGAAAATACTTGGGATTTAACAAGGTTAGTTAAAGATGAATCTGATTTTAATCAAAAATTAGATATGTGCTATAAATTATTAGATGAATTAGTAACTTTTAAAGGACATATCTTAGATAGTAGTAAAACTTTATTAGATTTTTATAAAAAAAGTGAAGAATATGATTTAATAAGTAATCGTATTTATATATGGGCTTACTTAAATATTGATACTGATACAACTGATTCAGCAAAACAAGTTTTTGGAGAAAAAGTAACTGAATTAGCTGATAAAGAAGCAGAACTTTTAGCTTTTATATCACCTGAAATGTTAAGTGTACCTTATTCTAAAGTTTTAGAATATATTGATGGAAATAAAGAATTAGAAATATATAGACAAAATTTAAAAGATTTTTATCGTTATCAAGCCCACACATTAACGGAAACTGAAGAGGGACTACTTGGTAAAGTAAGTAGTATGTTAGGAAATAATAGTAAAGCTTTTGCTAAATTAAATAATGCTGATGTTGATTTTGGAAATATTCAAGATGAAAATAATGAAGAAATTAAATTAACACACGCTAATTTTGGTAAATATTTAGAAAGTAAAAATCGTGAAGTAAGAAAACAAGCGTTTACTAAAATGCATGAATATTATAAGAAACATATAAATACTTTTGCTGTTTTATACAGTGGTCAAGTTAATGAAGATTGTACAAATTCTAAAATAAGAAAATATAATAGTGCTCTAGAAGCTAGTTTATATTCCGATAATATTCCTGTTTCTTTCTATAAAAAATTATTAGAGACTGTTCATAACAATTTAGAACCAATGTATAAATATTTAGATATTAGAAAAAACAAATTAGGATTAGATGAACTTCATATGTATGATATGCATATTAATATTGCTGATTTGCCTGAACAAAAATTTACTTTTGAAGAAGGTAAAGAAATTGTTTTAGAAGCTTTAAAACCATTAGGAGAAACTTATATTAATGATTTAAAACAAGCATTCACAAATAGATGGATTGATAAGTACCCTAATAAAGGAAAAAGAAGCGGAGCTTATCAATGGGGTATTTATGATGAAGACCCTTATGTTCTTTTAAACTTTAATGGTACTTTAGAATCAGTAAGTACAATGGCTCATGAGCTTGGTCATGCTATGCATAGTTATTATTCTGATAAATATCAACCTTTTGTATATCATGATTATCCAATTGTTCTTGCTGAAATTGCTTCAACTGTAAATGAAGTATTATTAAACGAGTATTTATTAAAAAGCGCGAAAACTAAAGAAGAAAAAATATATCACATATCAGATTTATTAAATACAATTAGAGCTACTATATATAGACAATTAATGTTTGCTGAATTTGAGATGAAAATTCATGAATTAAAAGAAAATAGTGAACCAATTACGGAACAAGTATTGAGTAATACATATTACGAACTTAATAAACTTTATTATGGTAATAATGTTGTAAGTGATGATTTAATTCGTTATGAATGGGCAAGAATTCCACATTTCTATACAGCATTTTATGTTTATAAATATGCAACAGGTCTTGCTGCAGCTCTAGCTTTTGCTAGTCGTATTTTAAACAATGAAGAAAATGCTTTAGAAGAGTATTTAACTTTCTTATCAAGTGGTGGTTCTAAAGATCCATTTGATATATTAAAAGATGCTGGACTTGATATGGAAAGTGGTAGACCATTAGAAGAAGCATTAAAATTATTTAATGATAAAGTAAATGAATTAGAAGAATTATTGAAGTAGGAGGTGTGTTATGGAAAAGCGTGATTATTATGAAGTCTTAGGTGTTAGTAAAAATGCAACACAAGCTGAAATAAAAAGTGCTTTCCGAAAACTTGCAAAGAAATATCACCCAGATGTTTCAAAAGAAGAAAATGCAGCTGAAAGATTTAAAGAAGCACAAGAAGCTTATGCTGTACTTTCAGATGAATCAAAACGTAAACAATATGATCAATTTGGTCATTCAGCATTCAGTGGAGCTGGTGCTGGTGGAGCAGGTGGTTTTGACTTCTCTGGATTTGATTTTTCAGATATATTTGGTGACTTATTTGGAAGTGGATTTGGGTTTGGTGGATCAAGTAGACAAACTAAGCGTGCCAGCCGTGGACGTGATACAGTTATGGAAGTTCACTTAACATTTGATGAAGCTGTTTTTGGTACTAAAAAAGAAATAAAAGTCGACACTATGGATGAATGTGGTGAATGTCGTGGTAAAGGTGGACTTGGAGAAAAAACTTGTTCTCGTTGCCATGGAAGTGGTTATGTAACAGAAGAACAAAGAACAATGTTTGGAAACTTTATGAGCCGTACAACATGTCCAACTTGTCGTGGTAAAGGTGTAAGTTATGATAAAGAATGTCGTCACTGTCACGGAACAGGTAGAGTTAGAAAAAATAAAAAATTAGAAGTAAAAATACCAGCTGGTGTTGATACTGGAAATCAACTTAGAATTGCTGGTAAAGGAGAAGCAGGACGCAATGGTGGACCAAATGGTGACTTATATTTAGAATTTGTTGTTGCTGATCATCCGCTTTATACAAGACATGAAAATGATATATATTTAAGAGTTCCAATTACTATTACCGAAGCAGTACTTGGATGTAAAAAAGAGATTCCAACTATTCATGGTAATGTAACACTTACTATACCAGCTGGAAGTAATCCAAATGATAAACATCGCTTAAAAGGTAAAGGTATAAAAGATGTTAATGGTCATGGAACAGGGGATATGTATGTTGTTTTAAATGTTGTTGTTCCTAAAAAGATTTCTAAAGAACAAAAGAAATTATTTGAAAAACTTGATGAAACTAAATTAAATGATTCAAGTGAATTTAAAGAATTTAAGAAATATTTATAAAATACAAGTTAGAAATAATTTGTATTTTTTTGATTTTAAGTAAGATTTAAGCAAGATTTAAGCAAGATGATATTGATAAAAAAGTAATAAAATGGTATAATACTCATAACAAAATGAGGTGATAAAGTTATGAGTAATTATATACCACCATTTGAAATAAATAATAATATGTTAAGTTTAGTTTCAGATATTATGGAAAAAATTGGAAGATTGGATAACTCATTAAGTTTAGATAAAAATCCTAGATTAAGAAAACAAAATAGGATAAATTCTATTCATTCGTCATTAGCAATCGAAAATAACAATTTAAGTTATGAGCAAGTTGTAGATGTTATTAATGATAAACTTGTTATGGGACCACAAAAAGAAATACAAGAAGTAAAAAATGCTTATAATGCGTATGAAATGCTTACTGAATTAAATCCATATTCTTTAGATGATTTAAAAAAAGTTCATGGTGTAATGACTTTCTTAACAGTTAAAGAATCAGGTGAATTTAGAAAGGGTTCTGAAGGAGTCTTTGATGGAGATAAATGTATTTTTATTTGCCCACCAGCTGATAGAGTTAAATCTTTGATGGAAGATTTATTTAATTGGATGAAAGAAAATAAAGACAATATTCATCCTTTAATTCTTTCAAGTATTTTTCATTATGAATTTGTTTTTATTCATCCATTTAGTGATGGTAATGGTAGAACAGCAAGACTTTGGCAAAATATTATATTATATAATTGGAAAAGAATATTTGAATATTTACCAATAGAATCAAGAATTCATAAATATCAAGAAGAATATTATAATGTGATTGCCAAAAGCCATATAAATGGAAATTCAAATGAATTTATTGAATTTATGTTGAAAATGATTAATGAAACATTAGATGAAGTTTCTAATACAGTCCCAGATATAGTAGATAATACAACAATTAATATAAATAAATTGTTAGATGTAATGGAAATAAACAAACCAATGACATCTAAAGAACTAATGGATAAATTAAATATAAAAACAAAAGAAACATTACGTAGTGGTTATTTGGATCCAGCGATAAATGCTGGGTATATTAAGTTAACTATACCAGATAAACCTACGAGTAAAAATCAAATGTATTATAAAGTTAACAAATAAAAAAATTATATTTAAAAAATTTTTTGAGTTCCGGTAAAATTTAAAAGAAAAAAGAAAAAGATGAATTTTGTAAAAAACAAATTCATCTTTTTTGATATAAAATAAGGAAAAAACCTCTAAAAAGTATTATAATATACTTATAAAATAACATAATAAAATTTTCATAACTAAACAAAATTTAAGGAGGTTGTTTCCATGAATAATTTTACTACAAATACATATGAAATGAAAAGAGAAATTGAAAAATTTTCAAAAAAAGTTACAAATAATACAGATAAAGTGACAAGTAAGTTTGTAATTGATATGCAATATGGTTTGTCAAAAGGAAAAAGCTGTTTAATAAGTGAAATATCAAGAGCTTTAGATGAGAAAATAAATTTGAAAAACACGATAGAAAGATTATGTGATAATTTAGCCAGATTAACAGATAATCAAAAAAATATAATTAAGAATAATTATTATAAAGAAATTAATAAATATTTTTCAGAAGAACCAGTGGCAATATTTGATGATAGTGATATATCAAAAAGATATGGTAAAAAGTTTGAAGATTTAGATAGAGTTGTAGATGCATCTAGTAGCAATAAAGAAACAGTGAATGGTTATCATGTATGTGAGGCAGTAATATTAGGAAAAAATGAAAAACAACCATTTAGTGTATATAGTGAAATATATTCTTGTAAATCAAAAGACTTTGTTAGTATGAATAATTATACAATAGAAAGTATAGATACAGTTATAAAAGTACTTAATAAAAAATGGAATATGGTATTTGATAGAGGATATGATGATAATAAGATAATAGATTATGTGGATAAAGCTAAAAATTATTTTGTAATAAGAATAAATGATAAAAGAAACTTTTTATTTAAAAAGAAAAACGCTTATCAAGAAGCATTAAAAAGAAAAGGTAAAGTAAAAATGGAACTTTGGTTTGAATCAGAAAAGAAAGAAGTAAGTTTATCACATACAAGAGTAACATTACCATATAATAAAAAAGATTATGAATTAGTATTTGTATATGGATTAAGTGAGGAAAGACCATTAATATTATTAACAAATAGATCAATACATAGTAAAGAAGATGTTATAAAAGTAGTTAGATTATATTTTTATAGATGGAGAGTAGAAGAATATTTTAGAAGTAAAAAGCAAGAATATGATTTTGAAAATATGAGAGTAAGGACATTAAAAGCAATGAATAATTTGAATTTAATGTTGATGTTGCATATGGGACATATGGCAATGTTGATAGAAGATATGGATAAAAAATTATTAACAATAAAAATATTAGAGGCAAGTAAGTCATTAAAAAGGAAAGTGTTAGTATGGTTTTATCAAATGGCAAGAGGAATAAAAGAAATATTAAAGAATGCTAAAACAGGAGTAAAGGCATTAGAAAAGATAGAAACAAGAGAAAAAACTAAACAATTACATTTTAAACTTTAGATAAATTATTAATTTAATATAAAAAAAAGAACATTTAAAGATATTCTATATTGTGATGGAAAAAAATAAGAAAAAATACAAATTTAAAAAAATTTTAATATTAATCATAATTTTATACGTTTAAGTTAAAATTATTTTGTAAAAAACCGAAACTTAAAGTAAGATGATATTGACAAAAAAAAATAATGGGTTATAATATACTCAAAGATTTGTTGATAGGTTTATCTTTAAAGTTAAATTAATATAAATCTTTGTATTAATTATTCATTTAGGAGGGTTTTAGTTATGAATAAGATTGATTTACATGTACACACTACAATGTCTGATGGAACCAAAACACCAAAAGAGGTTTTAGTGGAAGCAGAAAAAATGGGGCTAGAAGTAATTGCGATAACAGATCATGAATCTGTTGATGCGTATCCAGAGATTGAAAAAAATAGAAATTTATTTAGTGGAACTATCATTCCTGGTATTGAATTAAAAACTGTATGTATGGGAAAAGAGATAGAGTTATTAGGTTATGGTATTTCTATTGATAAAATGAAAGAAAAGATATCTAAACTATATAAATCAAAAGAAGAAATAAATCGTGGATACTTACACGCAATTGTAAAAGTATTACGAGCTAATGATATCATTTTACCTGATGATATTGAAGAACGTTATAATAATATTACTGGAACACAACCAGCATGGTATGTTAGAGATGAAATGAATAAAGCAGCTGCTGAACACAACAAGGATGTTCTTTACAATAAAGATCGAATAGAACATGGCCCAAAAGAGGGAATTTACAGAGGTTGGTTTACAAATCCAGAAAGTAAATTTTATGTAAAATATAGTGCTTATCCAAGTTATCAAGAAGTTATTGAATTGATAAAAGAATGTGATGGAAAAGTTTTTATCCCACATATATATCAATATAAAGAATATTCTGAAAAAATATTAAAAGAATTATTAAATACTGGAGAAATTACAGGAATAGAATGCTTTTATCCAACTTTTACTAAAGAACAAACAGATTATTTATTAAATATATGTAATGAAAATAATTTTGCAATATCTGGTGGTAGTGATTATCATGGAGAAAATAAGGTAAATAGATTAGGAACTGGAATTGATAATAACTTATATGTTCCAAGTGAATGTGTTGAAGAATGGATTAATAAAGAAAGCAATGTTTTAAAAAAAATAAAATAAGTTAATTATATGAAAATTATTAATATTATTTATGATAAAAAATAGGGGATATATATAGTTTATTTTTCCCTATTTTTTTCAAAATTAATAAAATAAATAATTTACTTAATAAAAAATAAGCATTTTAACTAGGAGATATTACTATAAAAAATATCATAAGAAAAGATATATGATCTTATAAATAATTATTTTGTTAGTTAAGTTAATATGTCTTGTTCTTTATATGTTATAGAGGAGGAAATTATGAATTATTTAGAAATTGGAGCTACTTTTTTTGGATTATTGCAAGGGTTTTTAGTAATGATTAATAAAAGAAGTAATTGGATTGCCTATAGTATGCAAATGATATTAATGATATTTTTCTCATTGAGTGTTCATCTTTACGGTGATGCAATAAATAGTTTTTGTTATATTTTTGTAGGAGTGGTAGGTTTCATAATTTGGAATAAGAAAGATGAAAAAGAAATCCAGTCCTGTTCTTGGAAAGAAAGAGTATTATATTTAATTGTTATTACTTTAGGAACCTTTTTACTGTTTTTAAAATTGAAAAACACCAATGATCCACTTCCTTTGATAGATTCTTTTACGACAGTATCTTCAATTGTTGCAACTTATTATATGATTATGAAAAAAATTGATACTTGGGTAATATGGTTTGTAAATGATTTATTTTATTGTATTACATATTGGTTATTACCTGAAAAGGCATTATATTTGTTACTACTTAATCTTATTTGGACATTTATGGCTGTTGGTAGTTTTATCAATTGGAAAAAGATTATGAACAAAAATAGGAGTGATTTATGAAAAAAGTATATTTTGCTGGAAAATTTAACTTAATTAATGATAAAAGTTTATCCTTAGAAGAAAGATTGGTAAATGATTTCAGAAGTATATTATTAGGTGATTCTTACTTATTAACATATGCAAAAGATAATCTTAAATTAAATGAAAATTATATATATATGGGACCTTTTTATTGTGAACAAGCTTCGAATGGAGATTTTACTTCGACAGATTGTAATGTTGTATTAGAAAACGAATATAAAGCTGTTATTGATTCTGATATATATGTGGTTGTGTTTGGTGATTCTTTTTCTGTTGGTTCTATAGTAGAACTTAATTGGGCATTAGAAAATAATAAAGAGATTGTAATTATATATAAAGAGGAAAAATTAAAATATACTATAAAATCTGAATATTGGTTTGCTATTGCTAATGCTTTAAAAAGAAGTAATAATGTAAAACTATACAAATATAGTGATGATTTTGAAATAACTCAAATATTAAATGAGGTGTTAAAATGATAAAATACAAAGAATTAGAATTAATTTATAGTTCATTTAAATGTGATAAAAATTGTCCATATTGTACAGCTAAAATAACAAAATGGCCAATTAAAGATGATTCGTTAGATAATCTTGAAAAAAAATTACAACTATTAAAAGATAAAAATATTAAATTTAAATATTTTATTATGTCTGGAAATGGTGAACCATCTTTAAATAGTTATGAAAGTTTAGAAAAAATTAAGAATGCTATAAATAAAATAAATTTATTTGATGAAAAAAGATTGCAATCGAGCGGTAATATATTTTATGAGGATGATAAGTTTAATTTATTAAAAGATGATTTTATGATAGAAATAACTAGATGTTATTTTGATTCAAAAAAAGATATGGACATTTTAGGTTATAATAGAGACTATATTAATACAGATAATTTCTCTAAGGCAAATATTAGATTAAACTATGTTATGTTGAAGGATAAGAGTTTTGATGATTATTTAAATGAAATACAAATGTTTATTGATAAATATCCAAATATAAAAACAGTTAGTTTAAAAACTCTAAATTTAAATACATTTGATGGGAATATAGATAATCCTTATTCACAGTGGATAATAAATAATGGTTTAACGAAAGCAGATTCAGATAAAATTATTGAGTATATGTCAAATAACGCTAAATTTAAATGTAAGGATGAAAAATTTTTTGATAGGTATGAATGGTTATACAAAGGAATTCCTATTACATTTTATGTAAAGAAATTAGATTATGGTTATTCAAATATTGTATATTATGGTGGGGAATTGGTTGATTATCATTTAAATCCAATTGTATTAAAAAATGATAATATGTAATTGTTATAATGTTAATAAAAAATTAAGAATACCAAAATTTATAAAGTTGTTTAAGTTATTTCTTTAATATAATTTTTTGAAATGAGGGATGAAATATGGCATCATTTGTAATGCATCATGTAGCTGGAGTACAGTTTTTAAAAAAAATAAATGAAACTTATAAAGTCAAAATAGAAGAAGAAAAAATTTATAACTTTTTATTAGGAAATTTAATTGTTGATTCTTCTAATATTAAATTAAATTTACCTGATGGTTTAACAAAAGAAGAATTAATTGATAAAAAAAATAATTATCGTCTAAAAATACAGCTAGAAAAAATAGCTACACATTTTAGAAATGAAGAAGATGAAAAGTTATGTATTCAAGTACCTAACATTAGTTTGTTTATAGAAAAATACAAAAATTTAATAAGTTGTGATTTTTCATCATTAGGATATTTATTTCACTTATATACAGATAATTTATTCTTTGGTTATTTATTTAACAAAACATTTCAATGTTTAGATAGCTATCAAAATAAAACGAACTATTTATGTGATTTAAAGTATATAAGAATCTTAAAGAATAACAAACTAGTTTTAGCACAAGATTTTTTTAGTGGTGAAAGTCAAACTAGTTTATATAAAGATTATACAGTAATGAATAAAATGATTTTAATGAAGTATAATATTGATTTTGATTTGCAAAAAATGAACAAATATACAGTTTGTTTTAATAATCCCGGAATAAAGGAAGTAAACTATAAAAATGTTTCAACAGTCATAAACCAAACACATAAATTTATAAATGATTCATATGAAATAAAAGATAGCAAATTAAATGTTTTTAAAGAAGATGAAGTGTATGATTTTATTGACTATGTAGGTATTAAATTTTTAGAGGAGTATAAAGACGTTATTTTACAATTATTAAAGAAAAATAATGAAAAACAAATTATTAAATCTAAAAAATTTAATTAATATTGAATTGTTTTTTCCTTTACATAGAAATGTATTATATCAATTGTAATATTATATAATATTTGTTACTGTAATGACATTTGTATGTACATTTTATGAAAAATATGATATATTATTAATGCATAAGTGATTATGTGAAGCGTTATTGCATATACTAATAATGCTTAGAAATATTAAAAAAAGCAGGTGAAGCCAGCCTAAAGTGGCAGCAAAAAAAGTGAGTGAAGCCAGCTCTATAAATGGCAGCAAAAAAAGTGAGTGAAGCCAGCTCTATAAGTGGCAACTAAAAAAGTAGGTTAGAGAGCAAACTCTAATCTTTTTTCTATTTAAAATAAATTATTACTTTGTGACTTTTACTTTTTTATCTCATTGTGTTAAAATATCTTTGTTGGTGATCTTATGGAAAAAGTTGAATTACTTGCTCCAGCTGGTAATATGGAAAGTTTAAAAGCTGCTATTAATGCTGGTTGTGATGCTGTATATTTAGGTGGATATATGTTTGGTGCTAGAAGTTTTGCTGGAAACTTTTCTGATGAAGAACTTATTGAAGCTATAAAATATGCTCATTTATATGGAGTTAAAGTTTATGTTACCGTAAATACTATTATTTATGAAAGAGAAGTTAATATGTTTATGGAATATATTGATTTCTTACATAAAAATAATGTTGATGCAGTTATTATGCAAGATTTAGGAATGATGGATTTAGTAAGAAACACTTATCCAAATTTAGAAATACATGCTTCAACCCAAATGCACATTCATAATTTAGAAGGTGTTAAGAATGCCGAAAAAATAGGTTTAAATCGTGTTGTTTTAGCTCGTGAAACTAATATTAGTGACATAAAAAATATTAAAGAAAATACTGATATTGAACTAGAAATATTTGTACATGGCGCTTTATGTATAAGTTATTCAGGACAATGTTTAATGAGTAAAATGATTGGTGGACGTAGTGGGAACTTAGGTGTATGTGCTGGAAGTTGTAGACTACCTTATGATTTAGTTGAAATTAATAATGGTAAAGAAACTAAACTAAATAAAAATAATTATTTACTTAGTATGAAAGATTTAAATTCTTTAGAAAATTTAAGTAAATTATTAGATGTTGGTGTAACTAGTCTAAAAATAGAAGGGCGAATGAAACGACCCGAATATGTTTATTTAGTTACTAGTATTTATCGTAAAGCAATTGATTCATATTATTTAAATGGAAGTATAAATATTAGTGAAGAAGATATTTTAGAACTTAAGAAAATATATAATCGTGAATTTACTAAAGGATTCTTATTTGGTGAAGAAAATAATAAAATTACTAATGAGTATCGTCCTAATCATCTGGGAATTAAAATTGGTAAAGTTGTTAGTGTTACTAAAAAAAGTGTTTTAATAAAACTTAATAGTGATGTAAGTATTCATGATGGAATAAGAATATTAGGTAATAATGATTATGGTTTTACATTAAATAGATTTTATATAAATAAAAAGTTAGTTAAAGAAGCAAAACCTGGAAATATAATTGAAATATATTTAGATGATATAAATAGTATTAAAGTAGGAAGTAATGTTTTAAAGACAACTGATTATAAACAGTTAAATGAGATTCAAGATAAATTAAAAAATAATCATCGTAAAGTAGATATTACAGGTACTATTACTTGTGAAGTAGGTAAAAATATTTGTTTAGAAATTAGTGATGGTACAAATAAAGTAAGTGTAACAAGTAAAGAAGAATGTTTACTTGCTAAAAAAATTTGTACTAGTAAAGAAGATATTATTAAACAACTTAGTAAATTAAATGATACTTGTTATAAAGTTAGTGATTTAGAAGTAATAATTATAGGAAAACCTTTTATACCTAATGGTTGGTTAAATGAACTTAGAAGAGAAGCTGTAAGTTTATTAAATGATAAAAGATTATATAAAACTAATTATTTAAAGTGTGAGTATGACAATAATATTCCTAAAGTTAGTATTACTAATACAAATAATATTTTAATTAATAATATTAACGAATATAACGAAATTAAAAACTCTAACTATGATTATATTTATGTAAATAATTATAAAGATTATGAATTAATAAAGAATGATGAGAGAGTAGTTTTAAGATTAGAAAGAGCTTTAACACAGTATCCTAAACTAGAAAAATGTTTAATAACTGAATTTGGGGCTCTTGATAAATATGAAGGTTCTTTTAGTGATACTTCATTTAATGTAGTAAACTCTTATACTTTAGCTTTCCTATATAAACATGGTGTATCTAAAGTCACTCTTTCATATGAATTAGATTTAGTTGATACTAAAGAAATGATAGAAGCTTTTAATAATAGATATGGTTTTAAAGCTAATGTTGAAGTAGTAAGTGAAAGTTATCCGGAAATATTAATTAGTAAATATAATTTACTTGATAAATATAAAAAATATAACAATATTTATTTAAAAGATCGTAAGAATAAATATTATAAAGTTACTAAAAATAATGGTTTAATGCATATATATCATTCTAATAAAATTTTAATAAATAAAGATGAATATAAAAAGATCGGTGTAACTAATTTTTGTTGTCATAAATAATTTACTTTAAAAATTATTAATGATATAATTATTTAGAAAGTTTGGTGAAATTATGAGTACATTAAAAAATGAAGCAATATGTTCTATGGACACTGATTTTGCACAGTGGTATACTGATGTATGTCGTAAAGCAGAATTAATGGATTATAGTAGTGTTAAGGGATTTATTATATATAGACCATATGGATATGCAATATGGGAAAATATTAGGGAATGTTTAGATAAGAAATTTAAAGAAACAGGACATGAAAATGTTTATATGCCTATGCTTATTCCTACATCTTTACTTCAAAAAGAAGCAGATCATGTTGAAGGATTCGCACCTGAATGTGCAGTTGTAACTAAAGGGGGATTAGATGATTTAGAAGAACCTTTAGTAATACGTCCAACAAGTGAAACATTATTTTGTGAGCATTATGCTAAAGTAGTAAATTCTTATCGTGATTTACCTAAGAAATATAATCAATGGTGTAGTGTTGTTCGTTGGGAAAAAACAACTAGACCATTCTTACGTGGTAGTGAATTCTTATGGCAAGAAGGACATACAATTCATGCTAGTGAAGAAGAAGCTCGTGAAGAAACTTTAAGAATGTTGGATATTTATAAAACAACTTGTAAAGATTTACTTGCACTTCCAATGGTTACAGGTTTAAAAACTGAAAAAGAAAAGTTTGCTGGAGCTGAGGCAACATATACAATAGAAGCTTTAATGCATGATGGTAAAGCTTTACAATCTGGAACTAGTCATTATTTTGGACAAGGTTTTGCAAAAGCTTTTGATATGAAATTCTTAAATAAAGAAAATAAACAAGAATATGTTTATCAAACTTCTTGGGGAGTATCAACACGTTTAATTGGGGCTGTAATTATGGTTCATGGTGATGACAATGGTTTAGTATTACCACCTAGAGTTGCTCCAACACAAGTTGTTATTGTACCAATTAGACAAAATGTTGCTGGTGTTTTAGATAAAGCATATGAAATTGAAAAGACTTTAAAAGAAGCTGGATTAAGAGTAAAAGTAGATGCTAGTGATAAGAGTCCAGGATGGAAATTTAGTGAAGCTGAAATGCGTGGTATTCCACTTCGTATTGAAATTGGACCTAAAGACATTGAAGAAGGTAAATGTGTTATTGTAAAACGTAATGATGGTGTTAAAGAAAATTATAATTTAGATAACAATTTAGTTACTAACATTAATACTTTATTAGATAAAATGCATAATGAAATGTATGATAAAGCATTAAAACACTTAAATGAACATATGACTCGAGTAAATACTATGGAAGAGTTTGTTGATGTTTTAGAAAATAAAACTGGATTTGTACAAGCACCATGGTGTGGAGATACTGAATGTGAACTTAAAATTAAAGAACAAACAACTGCAACTAGTCGTTGTATAACTGATCAAGAAGTACATGGTGAAAAATGTATTTGTTGTGGTAAAGAAGCTAAAAAAATTGTAAATTTTGCAAAATCATATTAAAAAAGCAACATCTTTTAGATGTTGTTTTTACTTTACAATAAAATATATTCCAAGTACACATAAAGATATAATAATAAGAAAAATTAAAATAAAATAATTATTCTTTTTCTTTTTTAAAACAGGTAATTCATGATCATTATAATTATATAATAACTCTAATTCAATTTCTTTTTTAACTACCTTTTGTTCATTAATAGGTAACTCTTTAAACTTAGAAGTTTTATCACTTAATACTTCATTTATATTATTTTTATTAATTGGTTTATTCTCGTCCATATTAAAATTAGATATTAATCTATCACGATCATTTTTCCTATCTTTAAAACTAATATCTTTACTTTTAATATCATACATACTTTTATTTGTCATATAATCACCATTATTATTATAACATGTAAAAAAGTTATTATTAAAAAAATATTTTTAAGAGTGTAAAGTAAATTTTTATTAATATAAAAGAATTGTAATTCTGTTAAACATTAGTTAAAATGTATACGATTTTATATAGATAACAAACAAAGGTGAACTTTGTTTGAGAAAGTATTGTAATTTATAAAAGATTAAAAGCAAGGGTAAAGATAAACTCAACTTCGTTTC
>CALVZI010000018.1 GCA_944372485.1 uncultured Bacilli bacterium | reverse complement strand
CATTACCGGAGGTAATGGTACTCTAACGGATCCATATATGTTCGAAGATAAGAGTAGTAGTGTAACAGGAACATTAAAAGATAATAGCGAAATAGGAGAATATGTAACATATGCTGGAAGAAATTATAGAGTAGTAGAAACAAGTGATAATGGAACAAAATTAATACTTGATGGATATTATGATAGTAATAATGATGGAACAATAGATTCATCAGATGAAATGGCATATGGAACAAATTGTACATTGTGTACAACAATAAATGAAGATACTTTCTTAAATTGGTTAAGTAATAATGATGAAATTGAAAAACAAAAACTTGTAAGTACAACATGGTATCGTGGAGATTATTGGGGAAGTTCTTCGGCTACATATAATTATAAAACAAATTTAGAAAGTACAAGTAACCCATATGAAGGAAGTGTAGGTTTAATAAGAGTAGGAGAAATGTTATCAAGTCAAAGTGAAACAATACTTTCAAAAAATCACACTGTTCCAAATAATGATGATAATGCACAATATTATTGGACTGCAACATCATATAGTGCTTCTTTTGCTTGGCGCGTGGGCAATGTCGGTTCTGCGTACATCTATTCTGTGTCTACTGCGGCTGGTTTGCGTCCAGTTATAAATATCTCATCTGAAATAACTATTACCGGAGGTAATGGTACTCCAAATAGTCCATACCAAATATAAGAAATTAGCAATCCACTATCTGGTATAAATATCAAGAGAATACTTTATTTATAATATTTAAATACGAATTTATTCGTATTTTTTATTTTGTAAATATATATTATTTTGTCGAATAATGTTGTTATTGACATGAATTTTTGATATAATTAAAGTGTAAAAATAGGTAGAATAGAGGGGATAGTTATGAATAAAATTAAATACTTATTTTTGACTATACTAATATTTGTATTAAGTTTTATATGTTTTAAAATAGATTTTGTATCTGCAGCTCCTAATGGTGGATATAAACTTGTTAATTTTAGAACTAAAGCTTCTAGTGCAATTAATACAAATTATACAGAGGCTAATACTGGTCAAACTGGATATACTAATGGGTATTATGGAGCTGATGCTTTATATTTAGGAACTAGCGGAAGTAAAATTAAGTTTATGCTTTCAGGTGTTATTGGATATGTAGAAGCTAGTGAAGTTAGTTTATATCCAATGGAAACACAAAGTGATTATGATAAATATTATATGTCTTATTATGAAAATCAAGGTGGAATAATTGTTCATAAGATTGCTTTAAAAATTGAAGGTATTTCTTATGGAACAACTTATTTAGGAAAGAATACTGTTGGTTTAGTTGAAGGTAAAGATTATTTAAGTTATGATGGTCATTATTTTTATCCTGCATCTTTAGCTGGATATAAACAAATGACTAATGATATTTTAAATGGTAATAATAATAATGCGGTTAATGCTGGAAATCCTTTCTATAGTTATTATCAATTTCTATCACATCGTAGTTTAACTAATTATACAGCTACTGATATAAATAATTATGTTAAGAATGTTTGGGGATATACTAGTACAGTAGATGATAGAAATAATTTAGGTTCTAATGAATCTTTAATGTATGGTTTAGGTAGTACATTTATTAATGCTCAAAATTCTTACGGAGCTAATGCTTTATTATCATTTAGTGTAGCAGCTAATGAAAGTAGTAGGGGTAGAAGTAGTATTGCATTAAGAACTAATAATTTATTTGGTCATGGTGCTTATGATTCAGCTCCAGGTGCAAATGCTAATGGTTATAATACTCCAGCTGATAGTGTTAATGCTCATGCAAGATATTTTGTTTCAATTGATTATATGGATCCAAAAGATTATTTATCACGTTATAATGGTGGACAACTTGGTAATAAAGCTAGTGGTTTAAATGTTAAATATGCATCTGATCCATATTGGGGAGAAAAAGCTGCTTCTAATTATTATAATTTTGATAAAGCTTATGGATATCAAGATTATGGATATTTTACACTAGGTATTAAAACTAATAGTAATAGTTATAATATTTATAAAGAACCTAATACTTCGTCTAATGTTCTTTATTCTACTGAAAAAGTAAATGATTATTCTGTTACAATCTTAGATGAAGTTACTGGTACAAGTATAAATGGTAATAATAAGTGGTATAAAATTCAAACAGACCCTGTTTTAAATGATAATCGTACAGCTTTTGTTCAAGATGTAGGAGAATATGTTTATAGTAATAATTATGCATATATACATTCTAGTGCGATTGATGTAATAGTTAAGAATGGTGTATCACAAATTAATAAATCTTATAATATTACATTTAATGCGAATGGTGGAAAGTTTAGTGATGGTAAATCATCTAAAGTAGTAAATGTTAAGAGTGGAGTTACACCAACAGTTGAAAATCCAACTAAAACAGGTTATAAATTTAGCGGATGGAGTGAAACTGTAAAACCAGCTAGTGCTGATAAAACTTATAAAGCTAATTGGAAAATTAATACATATGATATTACATTTGATGCAAATGGTGGAAAGTTCAGTGATGGAAATACTAAACGTGTTGTAAAAACAAAATATAATAGTTTACCAGCAATAGATGAACCGGTAAGAGATGGTTATATATTTACTGGTTGGGATAAAGAAATTGTTAAAGCAACTGCAAAAACTACTTATAAAGCAACATGGAAAGAGGCTGTATTCTATGATGTAACTTTTAATGCTGATGGTGGAACATTTAGTAATGATAAAGAAGAATTAGTTGTAAAAGTTGCTGAAAATACTATTCCAAAAGTAGAAACTCCAATAAAAGATGGATATGTATTTATTGGATGGACACCAGAACTTAGTAAAGTTACTGGGCCAACATCATATGAAGCGGTATGGAGAAAAGGTACTGTAGAAGATTATTTAACTAAAAAAAATGGAGAATTCTATTTCCAATATATAAAAGAAGAAAATGATAAATTAATGTTTAAAGGTTATGAAATTATAAAGGGAATTGATAATGATCTTGATGAAGATATAAATTATCGAATTGTTTTTATAGATAATGAAACAGGAGATAGATTTGAACAATCTTTGGAAAGAATAAAAGATGCTAAAAATCATCCATTTGAAATAGTAAATTCTGATTATGATTATAAATATGCTTGGTTTGAAGGCGAAATTGATATAACAAAATTACCTGATGCAACTTATCAAATTTATGTTATTGCTGATAATGGTAAATATTATGCAAAAGATCAAATAAAGAATGTATTTAGATTTGATATGGATGGTTATTTCGAAAGTGAAAAGAATAGTGTTTATATAAGAAATAATCAAGAAACTCGTGATGATTATGTAGAATTATTTGTAAGAACAAATAGTCTTGGTACTAAGACAGCAACAACTAGATATAATATGTCTAATTCATATAGTTTAATTGAATTTAAGAATAATAAATTACACGTTCGTGGTACTTCACATATAATAAATGGAGATTATTCTAAAGTACAAAAAGTTGAAAGATATTTAATTTTTGAAAATACTAAAACATTTGAAGTAAAGAAATTTAATATTGGAAGTATAACTAATGGTGACTATGATGTTGTTTTAAGAGCTTCTGATGGTAAAGATAAAACAAGGGCTTGGTTTGATGCTGAAATAGATGTTAATGATTTTGAAGTTGGTACATATAACATTTATATCAATACTATTTCTAATCTTGCTGATGTTGATGAACTTGCAGATATCTTTAATAATAAAATTAAAGCTACATATGAATATGATGATAAAGTATATAGTTTTGTTGTTGATAAAGAAAATCGTTATCGTATACAAATGATTGTAAAAAATAAGTAAAACGTCAAAATATTAATGACGTTTTTCTTTAATTCAATTGACAAACATTTGTTCGTGTGATATTATTAATTTGTAAGATATTATGACACTTCTTATGTCTTTTCTTATGGCATTTCTTATGACAGGAGGCTTATTATGATTGGCGTTATCGAAGATTATCGTAATGAATTTAAATTGAAATTAACGGATAAATTAGAAAAAGAAGTAATTAGTTTTTTAAATACTAAAGGTGGTAATATTTATATAGGTGTTAATGATGATGGCAAAATAATTGGTTTAGATTGTAATGTAGATGAATTACAAAAAGAAATTAAAGATCGTATTAAAAATAATATTGTTCCATCAACTTTAGGATTATTTGATTGTATTGTCGAAAATACAGATAATAAATTATATATTAAAATTGTAGTTGCTGAAGGCATAGAAAAACCTTATTATTTAAGAGGTTTTGGAATGAGTATAGATGGATGTTTTATTAGAGTAGGGAGTTCTATACAATCTATGTCTAATGAACTAATAAATAAAGAAATTAATAAAAGAACTAGGAATTCTTTACGTAATATTATTTCACCAGTTCAAGATTTATCTTTTAGTCAATTAAAAATTTATTATGAAGAAAAGAAATATAAAATTAATAGTAACTTTTTAAAGCAATTAGAATTTTTTACTAGTGATGGAAAATATAACTATTTAGCTTATTTATTTTCTGATAATAATACAGTACCAATTTTGTTTGCTAAATATGATGGAATTACTTCTACTAATATTATTCAAAATGAAAATTATGGTGGATGTTCTTTGATAAAAGCTGCTAAACAAATTTTAAGTAAATTAGAAGTAGAAAATAAAACATATACCAAAATTACTTATCCTGAACGTAAAGAAATAAAATCTTTTGATTATATTGCTGTTAGGGAAGCTGTTATAAATGCTATTGTTCATAATGATTGGTCTTATGAATGTTCTCCTAAATTTGAATTATATAGTGATCGAATTGTTATATCATCAAATGGAGGATTAGCTTCAGAAATGACTAAGGAAGAATTTTTACAAGGTTTCTCCTTACCCAAAAATAAAGAAATTATGCGAATATTTAAAGATTTAGATTTAGTTGAACAAATGGGAACAGGGGTACTTAGAATAGTAGAGTCATATGATACGAATGTTTTTAAATTTTTTCCTAATTTTATTAGAGTTAGTATTCCTTTAAAGAATAATAGCTTCATAAATAATAAAGATATTAATTATTATAATTTTGGATTAAATCAAATTCAGAAATCTATATTAGAATTAATAAATGATAAACCTAATATAACACAACATGAACTTTCTATATTATTAGATGTTCATATAAGAACTATTCAAAGAAATATTAAAGTATTAACTACTAATAATATTTTAAAAAGGGTAGGAGCTACTAAAAAAGGGATTTGGGTTATAAACAAAAAAAACGATGAAAATTAATCATCGTTTTATTCATTTATAATAATTGTTACTGTTGTACAATCTTTTATTGTAGAACCATTTGTATATGGTGAATCAGCATGGATAAATCCAGGACGATCATTACCAGGTTTATGTGTAAAAACAAAATTTACATTTGGATATTTAGATGGCAAATAAGTTTGTAAAGCTGAGATTGTACTATTGTAACTTCCACCTTGAATCCAGTTTGGTTGAATTATTAATTGATGTGTTTCATTGCTTGTACATGCTGGAGGTTCAGGAGTAGGTGTTACTTCATTTCCACCACCAGTGTTGCCTCCAGAACTACTATTTCCACCAGTCCATGAATTATTATTGCTGTTATTTGATGATGATCCACCACCAGTACTTGGTGAGGTACCATTACTTACATATAATACAACATTAGTTCCTTCAATAACTTCTGAACCAGCACGTTTATTTTGACCAGTTACAGTATTTTTTGCTTTTGTAGAATTTACATAAACAGTACTACAAGTTAAATTAGAACTATTACATAATTCTTTAGCTTTAGTTAATGTCATACCTGTAAAATCAGGAACTTGTAAAGATTTACCAAGTGATACAACAACTTCTATAATATCACCAGTATTTATTACATCACCTTTTTTATGAGATACACTGATTATCTTTCCTTTTTCAACGGTATCTGAATATTCATTAGTTTCATTTAAAGTAATTTTATAAGTACTTGCGAACGTTCTTATTTTTTCAAGATCATTCTCATTATAATCAATCATTTTTAATGTTCCTTTAGAAGTAGTAATATAAATAATACTTCCTTCTTCAACAACATCACCTTTTTTATGACTAACAGCTTTTATTTTTCCTTTTTTAACTTCACTATCATATTCACTACTATAACTTATATTAATATTATTTTCAATTGCCCATTCAGCAATTTCTTCTAAACTCATATTCATTAAATCTGGAACAATAATTTTTGGCCCTTTAGAAATAACTAAAGTAACACTTTGCTCTTTTTGATTAATAGTTGTTCCTTTTTTAGGATCAGTTGAAATAACTTTTCCTTTTTCAATAGAATCACTAAATTCATATTTAATTTCATATTTAATACCATTTCTTTTTAACCAAAGAGTCGCATCAAATTCATCTTTTTTAATTAAATCAATTAATTCTACTGGAAGTAAATCTTCTTCAAGACCTAACGAAAATTTTAAATTTAAATCTTCATTACGATGAATTTTTCCAGTTTTACTTTGTTCAAATAAGATATCTCTTTCAATAGTAGAAAATTCAAATTCTATATTAACTTTATTTAATTTTAATTTTTTAATTTCTTTAACAACTTTATCAACATCCCAACCAATCATATCTTGAATTTCAACAGTTGCCTCAGGGTTAACACCTTCAGAACTAATGATTTCAATAGTATCTACTTTTTTCAATAAAGTATTTGGTTCAACATCTTGACTAATTATTTGATTTGCAGGAATAGTTTCACTATATTCTTTTGTTTCTGATAAATTAATATTATTTTCTGCAGCCCATTTCATTGCTTCATTAACTGTTTTAGTAGTAAGATCAGCAACTACTGGTTGAGTAGGTAGAGTAAAGAATTCTAAGTTTGTTCCTACATGTAAAGTAATAAGTGATATAAAAGAAAGACCAGTTAGAAATATCATACTTTTACGTGTCCTTTTATTAACACTATTACAAATTACAAATAAAATAATTGTTAAACTTATTAGTGATGCATTAGTAATTGTAAAAATGTGATCAACTTTGTTTTGGGCAACATAGATACTATATCCTAGAAAAGATATTGCAAAAACAACAAGTAAAAGTAAGAATAAATTTAAACCTTTATTTTTCTTTGGTTTAATTTTTTTATTGTCTATTTTTGGATTATTAACTTCTTTTCTATATATATTTTCTCTAGTTTTAGTTTCTTCACCAGTTAATTTTAGTGCTAGTTCTGTTTTTTGTTTTACTAATTCATCTATTTCTCTTTCAGACATTCTTTTTTCTTTTTTTATTCTATTTTGTTCACGACGTGATAGAGCATCAGTAAAATCTAATGACATATCAGTCTCATATTTCTTTTTATTCTTTCTTTTCATATCATCACCATATATATTATATAATATTTTATTAAAACAGTAAATATGCTAAGTCTTTTTTTGACGAATTTTGTCATATAGTAAAATTGTTTGTTTTTCACAATAAAATGTGTTATAATATAGAACATTGGAGGAAGATCATGAATAAAATTGATTATATTAATGAAAAAATAAAAGTTAGAAATAAAACTTTGGTTGTACAATTATTGGATGTTTGTAGTAATTTAATAATTGCTTTTATTACTTTATTTACTAATTATGCAAATCTTACTTTGTTCTTGACTTGGCTTATTTTTCAAGTTTTAGCTAAAGCTTATGCATATTCTAGAATAAAAAAAATGAAAAATATTTCAAGTGAATTTGAATTAAAGTTTGGAGAGGAATTAAAAAGAGATGTAAAGGATTTAAAAAAACAATTACAAGAAGAATTATTAAAACAAAAAGCTAATGAATTTCATGCAAATGAAGAAGATAAAAATAATGAAGAAATTCATGTATACAAAGTTTCAAATGATAATGTAATTGATATGGAATTAAGTAATGTTTATATTCCAGAAGAAAATAATAAAACATTAAAAAAAGTAAA
>CALVZI010000017.1 GCA_944372485.1 uncultured Bacilli bacterium | reverse complement strand
AGTTGATCCTCCACGAGCTGGTTTAGATAAAAAGACTATTAGTGAAATAAAAAAGATGAAACCAAAAAAATTAGTTTACATTTCTTGTGATCCAATGACGTTAGTAAGAGATCTAAAAGATTTAACAACTGATTTTGAATTAGTTGAAATAACTCCTTTTGATATGTTTCCACAAACTAGTCACGTTGAATGTGTTTGTATTTTAAAAATAAAATAAATTTTTTATAAAAATTATATTTACTAAGAATAAAAAAGGTTAAAAATAGTGACAATTAGATTAGATGTAGATAGATGTGTGATAATATTTATGTAGTTAGAAAGTAAGATTATGAAAAGATTATTAAAAATTAGTTTTAATTCGGCATTTTTTTCTTTTATTCCAATTTTATCTTGGTTTGTATTAAGTTTAATTTTGGATAAAAATTTAATTAACGTATTTACGCTTACGTATCCACTGCAATTTGTTTTTTGCAATTAGAGTGGTCGCCATTTATTACAACATCTAATGAAGTTATTTCATGTATTTTAAGGATGTTTATTTCACTATTACCAACACCATTTTGTACTGGATTAGGTCAAGTTTTAACTTCATTGTATCAATTTTTTAGTATAAATATATTGTTTAAAAGAAATTTTTGTGTTAATGAAGAAGGAACTATTTTAAAAAGGAAGTGAATTATTAATGGAAGAAAAATATAACAAATTGGTTAGGGATAACATTCCTAATATTATAAAACAAAATGGAGAGAAACCAATAATTGAAATTTTAAGTGATAAAGATTATAAAGAAGAATTATTAAAGAAATTACAAGAAGAATGTAATGAAGTAATAAGTGCTGAAAATCAAGAAGAATTATTAAATGAATTAGCAGATGTATATGAAGTATTAAATGCTCTTGCGTACATTCAAAATAAAAGTATGGATGATGTTGTAAAAATTGCTGAACAAAAGAAATTAAAAAGAGGTGGCTTTGAAAAAAGAATTTTTTTAAGAAAAGTTATAACAAATAAATAATACTACACGATTTGACACATATTTTTCTTTATGTTAAAATACGAACCAATTAATAAATGTTGATGTTTGGATACATACAAAAGCATTTTAAATAATTTAAATGAGGTGAGAAAAATGTGTGAAGATAAAATTGATGTAGAAATAAAAGAAGCAAAAGAAATATTTAAAGAACGAGTGAGTGAAATACAAGAATCTATTTCTTCTGGGGAAATTGATTTGTTATTTAAACAAGCATCCATAAGAAAAAAAGATAAGGAGTGCCCAAAAATTATAGGTCATAGTAATAATCTTTATTGTGGTTATTCTTCTTATGACGAATATGAATTTATGAGCCTTAATTTTCCTGAGTATGTATTAGCTAATAAAAAAAAGGAGTATGAAAAAAATTTTTATAACGATGTGGTAGATGAAATAGATGCATTTTTGTCTGATTACTATAAAATTTTTAAATATTTAAGCGTGGAAGCAATGTCAGATGTTGAAGTAAATTATTACAAACAAAAACAAATAGAAAAATTAATTTTAGAATTTAAAAAAAATTGTAAAATTACAAAACAACAAATAGATAAGATAAAAAAAGATAATGATTTATCAAACGATAAAATTAAAAAATTAAAAATAGCAAAAAAGAAAAGTGAATTAAGAGTTGAAAAATATAAAATAAAAGGGATTATTAGTCAAATAAAGGATACACCTATTCAAGAAGTAAAAAATACAATTTATCGAGGAAATAGTTTCTCGTGGTGGTTTGATAAAAAGAAAATATACTCTATTATAGAAGATGTTTTATCAAAACAATATAGTAAAAATGATAGTATACTTACTTCGATTGAATTTGATTATGAGAAGATTGGTGCTTTTTCCAAATTGTTAAAAACATATATAAATTTATTAAAAAAATCAAATAAAATAATTAGTGTTGTACATGTTGATCAAGTATTACAAAATGCGGGTATAAAACCTTGTCTTGTGTACTATAAAAAGCCTCTAAAAGTTGATCAAGTATTACAAAATGCGGGTATAAAACTTTCAGATGATTTTTTTGATAATGATTATAATATTAAAGATTTTGATCCATTATTCTTGCAAATATCTGAATGTGAAGAAAGAATAAAAAAAATAAGAAAAATTTTAAAGACTGAATTTACAGATGATAAACTATCTAAATTAGTTTTTGATAAAAATGAAGTTGATGATGTAGAAATTGATATGGATTTTTTAAAAATTCATAGTGATAAAGTAGATAAAGAAGATTTTAAAAATTTAAAATTAAATATTGATAAAACAAATAAACTTTTAAATAGAATATTTAAAACAAAAGCAAATAATGAACGAATTGAAAATTTAAAGAGTTTAGCAAAACAAGATTATATCTATATTATTAATAAAATAATTCATTGGTATGAAACTGAATTTTATAAATTATTTAAATCTCGAAATGAATTAACTTTAGACTCATTTAAAAATTTTGAAACTTTAAAACATTCATTAAACAGAGCAGAATTACAAATTGGTATAATTCAAGCTAAATTAGAAGATTTCAAAAATGATGTCTATATAAAGAAATTTGAAATGGGATTACAAAAAGAATTGAATGAAAAAGAAATAGAAAAAATTAGTAAAAAAATTGTAGAGGCTATTGGTGAACAATTTTATGAATTAGATATTAATAAGTTGATTGATAGTGATATTTGTAGAATGACTGACAAAATCCAGAATGCTCATATTTTAAAATATAAATTAGAATTATTAAATTTAATATTTATTAAAGTTCAAAAACAAGCAGATATAAAAGAAGCTGAATTAAGAGGAATAACAGTTGAGGAATTATCAATATTAAAAAATCAAAATTCTCAAAATGTTAATGAAGAACAAAGTCAAACTTTGAATAAAATAAAAAACAAATTAAGTGTTTAAAATAAATTTATATAAATTACAAGTTTTCTCTTGATAAAAAAATATAATTGGTTTAAAATTATTATAGAATAAGGGATGAAGTGTGATGAATAATATAGTTCTATGTGGAAGTATGAAAGTTAAAGATAAAATATTAGAAGTTAAACATTCTTTAGAAAATATGGGATATAATGTTTTATTACCTACTGAATGTATGGATGGATTACCTAAAGAGATTGCTTCAAGAAAACATTTTGAAAGAATTATTTCTAAAGATAATTCAACAATTTTAATTGTTAATGAGAAAAAGAATAATATAGAAAATTATATTGGTCCAAATTCATTTGCTGAAATTGCTTTTGCTTTTTTCTATAATAAAAAAATTTATTTATTAAATGATTACTATAAACCATATATTGATGAATTGTTAGGTTGGAAGGTAACACCATTAAATGGAGAACTTAATAACATTAAAAAAAATACTAATTGTTAGTATTTTTTTTTACCTATTAATGCTTACATTTTTTTAAAGAATTAGTTTGTTGTATATTTTCATATGTAGATGATTCAAAATTTCTATTATTAATATTATTAATAATTAGTTTTTTTAATTGCTCTAGTTCTTCCGTATTTTTAATATTAGAAATAATGTCTTCTAAACTTGGTAAATTATTATTATTTTGAATACTTCTACTATAAACACTGGCAATTTTACTATAATCATTTAGTAAATTCTTTTCTCGCTGTTTTTTTCTTTTTTGTAATTACTTTTCTATTAATTTATATCTATAAATATGACTATTTTGAATATTAACACACTGAAAATTTATAAAAAGTGATATTAGCTCTACAAACAATGATGAAAATAATATTGTCGGTGATAAACCTATAAATAATCCAATAATTGTTAATATAATCAAAATACTATCTTTAATTAAACCTTTTTGGTGTACTCTTTTATTCCAATATAAATATTTTAGTATTTCAGTAGGATTGCTTTTGTTTATATGATAATTTCTATTTTGTTCGTTTATTAATTCTCTACGAAATTCTATTATTTGATGACGATAGTCATATAATATAAGTTCCCTTTCTTCATTTGAATTAGCTTTCTTTAATTTTCTATCTCTATTTTTTTTGCAATATTTTTCAAAACGATTTGGCAAAGATGGAAAAACATTTTTTAATACTTTAAATTTTAATCTTTCTATCCTTAAAACCCATGGTTTAAATTTACTTGCTCCAAGCTTATTACATAATTCTATTTTTCTTTTTAAATCTTCTTTTTTTTCCAAAATAATCACCACTCAAATATTTAAATCTTAAAATTTTTTAAGAGTTTTAACTAATTTATTATCGTTTTGTTGTTCTAATTTTAACATTTCTTCTTTTTGATTTAATAGATCTAAGCCATTTGTTAATTCTTGTGTAGGCATAGTTTCTAAATAAGATATACATTCATTAGTCATATTTATATTAAAGTTTATATCACTTGTTGCAGTTGCAGTTGTAGCACTTGAAACAATTGTAGTTAGAAGTTCATCATCATCAACTGTTTGAGAAGTGGTATATACAGAAGTTCCAGTTGTTGAACTTTTTAAACTATTTGCTAATAACGAATTTAATAATGACATTTATATTTTCTCCTTTCACTAATTATGTGAAGTATTATACAATTTTATAAATTGCTTTGTCAATGCTATTTTTAATGAAACTAATTGTTAATATAGTATTATCTTTATCAAAAAAAATACTAATTATTAGTATTTTTTAATTCATTAATTACATCAGGTATAATTGTATTACCTCTAGATGTATAATTTTGATATTGCTTGATTTTAATATTATTTTTTTCTATTTTCCAAACTGTTGATTTAAATGTTTCCATATCATGAACAATAAAAACAAAAATATCTATATTTTCTTTTACTATATAATTTTGTAATATTTTAATTATTTTATTAATATTATATTGGTTATTTGAAATATTTTTTATTTGAATATAACTTGATTCTATATTTTTGTTTAAAACACTATATTTTTTTAATCCATTTAAACTAGCATTATTCAAGTCAGTTAAATCAGTCAAACATAATCCAATATTATATAATTTTTCATAATTAAAATTATATTTTTTACACATTTTTATGACCCAATCTTTATCTTTTTTTGTTGCTTTTGTAGAATTAAAAGATGCTGTATCAACCATTGCTCCAATGCAAGCTAAATAAATATCATGTTTATTAAAATATTTCTCATTTTCTTGACATATCAAACAAGTTGTTGAACTTGAATTTTTATTATAATAATGTTTAATTAGTTCATTACTTTCAGTTAATTTTGGATGATGATCAATAATTGCAATTACTTCACCATTAACATCTCTTTCATGGTGATCTACCAAAATAAACTTTTTATCTTTTTCTGTTAATTTTCTTTGATATTTTTTTGCATTTAATCCATTAGTGTTACATATTGTAAAAGATTCATTATCAATTTCTTTATCGGGTATAACAAATTCTGTCTTTATATTTTTTTCTGATAATAACTTTTCCATTAAATAGCCACTGATAATACTATCAACATCAGGGTTTACATGCCCTAAAATAATTATTTTTTCCATTTAAATCACTTCCTATTTCTTATAAATTCCATATGTATTAGTTACTGGATCTTTAAATAAATTTAATTTTGGTGGATTATAAGTAAATAAAATAAAACTAATTAATAATAATAATAAAATTGTATATATTAATTTTTTTTGACATTTACTATTGATATTTTTGTAAGAATAATAATGACTAATAAATACTGCAATAAAAAAGCTTGAAATATCTATAATTGCAAAATTTTTTCCAATTATCCCAGTATAAGTATAAAAGAATATTACAATAAATAATAAACCTAATAAAATACTTTTAAATTTTATACATAAATAATTTGGATATTTTTTCTTTACAAAGGTATAACTAATTAAAGAAAAAATAAATAATGGAAAAAATAATAATTTTAAATGTTCCCAAGTACTTTCATTTATTGCACTAAAACTACCTACTAATAAATTATTATTAGAAAAATTATATGTAAAGTGTAAAAGTGTACCGATGATTGTTGTAAAAATAAAACTAAATATTTCTATTTTTAATAATTTATTTTTCATTCTAATCACCTAATATATTATAGTTGTTATTATTTATAATATGATTATTTAATTAAATAGTTTTTTTTTACATTATTCTTTTTATTAATATATTTTTTTGCTAATTCTAAATATAGTTTAATAATATATAAATTATTTTTAATGTTATGATTATCGTATCCACTTATTTTATTATGACTTAATTCTTTTGGTAATTTAATTCGTAAATATAATTTATTAAAATTAATCCATTCATTATATAAATTTTCCATTTGAATTATTTGTTTTTCACTTATTAAAGTAATTGTGTTAGGTATTTTTATAACTGCTATTTTCTTGTTTGAAGTCTCATATACATAAGTATCATTTGTTACAATAATAATTCCTTGTTGATTTAATATGTTATCTAGTTCTTCATAATTGTTTATTTTTTTGATAAAAGCAGAAATACATTCAAAAATCGATGTATAATGATCTTTTAATTTGTTTTTTAAAATAATAATATTATCTTCAATAATATCAAAATCACCCAAATTTAAAATATTTTCTTTTTCATTTTGAGATAAATTTCTATTTAAAATAATAAATCCTTTTTCCATAAAAATCCTTTCTATAATATTATAGTATATTTTTTTAAAAAAATATATTATAATATATTTGTGGTGAAATTATGGAATTAGAAAAGGAATTATTAAAATTATTAAAGAATAAAGCTTATACATATTTAGAATTATGTAATATGCTTGGGGTTACAAAGGAAGAATTATATCCAATTTTAAAAAACTTAGAAAAAAATTATACAATATATCGTTCTAAAAACAATAGTTATTTATTGACAAAAGATAGTGAATATCGTTTTGGCACGGTTGAAAAAAGATTTGATGGAACTACGTATATTAAAACTAAATATGGAATAGTTAAAGTAAATTCAAATTTTGCAAAAGAAGTTGTTAATGGTGATTTTGTAAGAGTACATTTACTTGATTTTGAGGGTAAAAACGGTTTAATTGAGGAAATTATTACTAAAAATGATAAACTTCTAACGGGAACAGTAACATTTAAAGATGGAATAAAATATGTTTTGCCAGATGATAAAAAATATCGAAAATTAAAAATACGTTTAGATGATAAAGATAGAATTGCGGAAGATTTTAAAGTTTTATTTAAATTGGGAAAACAATATGGAAATGTTTCTTATGATGCAGAAATTATTAAAATTATTGGTCATAAAAATGAACCTGATATTGATATGATATGTAAACTGGAAAAAGAACAAATTCCTTATAATTTTTCTGATGAAATAATGAACGAAGTTAATCAAATTCCAGATGAGGTACTGGAACAAGATTTAATTGATCGAAGTGATTTTCGAAATGAATTAATTTTTACAATAGATGGTGATGATTCTAAAGATTTTGATGATGCTGTTTCACTAAAAAAATTAGAGAATGGAAACTACTTATTAGGAGTTCATATTGCTGATGTTAGTCATTATATTAAAGAGGGTAGTAAATTATATGATGAAGCTTTAAATAGAGGAACAAGCATTTATTTAATTAATCGAGTTATTCCAATGTTACCATATGAAATTTCAAATGGAATATGTTCATTAAATGAAGGTGTAGATAGGCTTACTTTGTCTGTTATTGCTGAATATTCAAATGAAGGAAATATTATTGATTATAGAATTGAAAAATCAGTTATTAATTCTAAAAAAAGAATGACATATAGTAATGTAAATAAAGTTCTTAATGGTGAAAATGTTGAAGGCTATGAAAAGTTTGCTGAAACATTAAAGCTAATGAATGAACTAGCTAAAAAATTCCGTGTTAAAAGATTCAAAAATGGAAGTATAAATTTTGATCGTAATGAACCTGGTTTTGTTATTCAAGATGATAAAATAGTTGATATATTTTTAAGAGAACGAAAAGATGCAGAAAAATTAATTGAAGAATTTATGATTGAAGCTAATAAAGTAGTGGCAACAACTGCTTATAACATGAGTTTACCATTTTTATATCGTGGTCATCGAATTCCAGATGTTGATAATATTATAGAAATAAAAAAACTTTTAGAATTATTAAAAATAGATGTTAAGTATGATTTAGAAGAAAAATTTACAAATCCTTTATATATACAAAAAACTTTAGATTTATGTAAAGATGGAGATTATTATAATATTATTTGTGATCGCCTTTTAAGAGCAATGCGTAAAGCAGAATATTATCCAATTCCTGTTGATCATTATGGTCTTGCAGTAAGTGAACATTTCGGAAGATTTTATACGCATTTTACATCACCAATTAGAAGAATAAATGATTTATTAATTCATAAAATAATAAAATTATTTGTAATTGGTGAGGTATATCAAAGTGATAATGATTATAATGATGAATTTGCAAAGTATGACCAGTTAAATCCATATTATGCCTCAATTGCTTCTAAAACTGAAAAAAGGTCTATGGAGTTAGAACGTTATTTTGATCAAAAAATGATTTGTGAGTATTTAGAAAATTTTGTTGGAAATGTTTTTTCTGGTCAAATTATTCGAATTGATAATAATGGCGTTGTTGTAGAATGTAATAATTTATTTAAATTCCGCATTCCTTCTCATACTATTCCAAATTTTGTTTGTGATGAAAATAAAATTTGTTATTACAGTAATAATGAAGTACATTATTTAGCTGAAACAATTGATATAGAATTAACCAAAGTTTCATTTGAAGAAAATGTTGTATATGCTCAATTAGCAAAAGAAAAGAGGTTAAGAAACACATATGGAAATAATAAATAGAAAAGCTAAGCATGATTATTTTATTGAAGATACTTATGAAGCAGGAATTGTATTAAAAGGAACAGAAGTAAAATCAATAAGAAATGGACAGGCTAATTTAAAAGATAGTTATTGTATTATTAGAAATAATGAAATCTTTATTTTAAATATGCATATTAGTCATTATAAAGAAGGTAATATTTTTAATCATGATGAAACGCGAACACGAAAACTTTTATTGCACCATAAAGAAATTTTAAAGTTACACAATAAAATTAAACTAGAAGGATTTACAATTATACCATTAAAACTTTATTTTAAAGGTAATTATGTAAAAATATTAATTGGTGTTGCTAAAGGTAAAAAAGATTATGATAAACGTGAGACAATAAAAAAACGTGATGTTGAAAGAGAAATTAGGAAAACGATGAAATTTTATTAAAAAATGCTACATTGCATAGAATTTTTTAGAAATTTAGTGTAAAATGTTATATAGATAAGGTGATAACATGGGTTTATTTAATAAATTTAAAAATATTTTTTCTGGAAAATCAGAAGATCAAAAAAAAGAAATAGAAAGTTATGATAAAGGATTAGAGAAAACACGTAAGGAATTTACTTCTAAACTTAGTTTGTTAAGTAAAAAATATAAAAAAGTAAGTGATGAATATTTTGATGAATTAGAAGAAATTTTAATAATGGCTGATATTGGTGTAGATACTGTAATGAAGTTTGTTGATCAATTGAAAAAACGTGTTAAGAAAGAACAGATAGTTGATACAGATGATTTAAAAGAAATAATTGTTGATGAAATGTTTATTATTTATGTTAACAATGATGTTATTGTTAACAAAATCAATTATAGTGAAAGCGGACCAACTGTAATATTATTTGTTGGTGTAAATGGTGTAGGTAAAACTACAACTATTGGTAAAATTGCTTACAATTTACATAATGAAGGTAAAAAAGTTTTATTAATTGCTGGTGATACATTTAGAGCTGGTGCTGTTGATCAATTAAGACTTTGGGCGGAACAAATTGGTATTCCATATGTTTCAAAAGATAATGCTGATCCTTCAAGTGTAATTTATGATGGATTAGAAAAAGCTTTAAAAGATGAGATTGATGTTGTCTTGATAGATACTGCTGGTCGTTTACAAAATAAGGTTAATTTAATGAATGAATTAAATAAAATGAATAAAGTTATTGGTAAGGTTATACCAGGAGCACCACATGAAACTTTACTTGTAATGGATGCAACAACTGGACAAAATGGAATAAGTCAAGCTAAAAGTTTTAAAGAAATTACTGATATTACAGGAATAGTTTTAACTAAACTAGATGGTACTGCAAAAGGTGGAATTGTTCTAGCAATTAAAGAAAATATTGGTATTCCAGTAAAATATATAGGCCTAGGAGAACAGATAACTGATTTAAAAGTTTTTGATATTGAAAAATATATTTATGGTCTATTTAAAGATTTGTAGGTGAAAAAATGAAAGAAAAAAAAGAGGAATTTGCTTTATTTGTTCAAATTGTTTTAGCTGTAGTAACGTTTTTCTCAGCTTTGTGTTCAATATATATTTCAGAGATGTTACTAGTAACTCATTTAATGATAGTTCTTTTATTACTGGATATGGCTATTAATAATCGTTTATTTTATCATCATAAGTTAATGACACCAATTTATTTTACAACTGCTATGTTTGTTTTATTTGTATTTATTAATTTGGTGATTAAACTTGGATAATCATTTATATTATATTAATTTATTTGACTATTATGGGGTGTTATTAACAGAAAAACAACAAGAGTATTTTAAAGATTATTATTTTGATAATTTAACACTATCTGAAATTAGTGAAAATAATAATGTTAGTAGAACAGCAATTAATAATCAATTGCACCAAGTAATTGAAAAATTAGAATATTATGAACAAAAATTAAGTTTATATAAAAAAGCAAAAAAAATAAAAAAAATATTAGAATCAGAAGATGAAAAATTAAAGAATAAAATAGAAGAATTAATATAGGGGTGAAAAAAATGTTTGGGAAAATAATTTATATAAGTGATAATGAAGCACATGTTGAAATACCTGAAAATGCACCATTAGTTACTAATCTTATGAATTTACATGTTGTTTTTGAAGATGAAAAAAAGAAAATATTAGGAGAAGTTGATGATGTAAGTGCTGATATTATAAAAATAAAATTTTTAGGTGAGATTGAGAATAATAGATTTGTTGGAGGGGTTATTAGAAAGCCTTCATTAGCTTCTAAAATTAGGGTTATAACTAAAGAAGAAGTTTCTTTAATTGTCGGTGAAAATAAACCAGGTAGTATGTTGCTTGGATATTCACCATTATATGATAATTATCCAATATATGTAGATATTAATGATCTATTTGGAAATCATATGGCAATTATGGGTAATACTGGTAGTGGTAAATCTTGTGGAGTTGCAAGACTTTTACAAAATGTTTTTACTAATTCAAGTTTTTTACCATATAAATCAAATTTTTTAATTTTCGATGCATATGGAGAATATCACAATGCTTTTAAAAATATACATGATATTAATCCTAATTTAAATTTTAAATTTTATAGTACTAATGAAAATGATGAAAGTGCTGGTGGTGAGCGCCTTAGAATTCCACTTTGGTTACTTACAATTGATGATATTGCTCTTTTGCTTCAAGCAAGTGAACATTCACAACTTCCTATAATTGAAAGAATGATTAAATTAACAAATATTTTTGCTGAATCAAGTGAGCAAGCTAATAAATATAAAAATCATTTAATTGCTAAAGCGATTATGACTATTCTTTATACAAATCAAACTTCATCTAGCAAAAGAAATGATATTTTTTCAATCTTAGCTACTTGTTCAACACCACAATTTAATTTAGAGGCTCCAGTACAAGGAATAGGGTATACAAGAAAATTTCGTGAATGTTTTACAATTGACACTGCAGGTAATTTTACTGAAAGCATTTTAGTAACAGAATATATTAGTAGTTTTATTGATGATGCAATGGATACTTATGAACCACATGAAAAACATTATTTTACTCTAGTTGACATGGAAAAAGCATTAAACTTTACATTAATAAGTGAAGGACTATTACGTAATGATAAATCTTATGGAGATGCAATAACTTTAAAAGTTCGTCTTCACTCTTTAGTTATAAGTGAATATGCAAGATTTTTTGAATATCCACAATTTTGCACATTAGAACAATATATTATTGGTTTAGTGGCTAAAGGAAATACAAAAGCACAAATAATTAATTTTAACCTTGAGGATATTGATGATACTCTTGCTAAAGTAATTGTAAAAATATATACAAGAATGTTATTTGAATTTACTAAAGGATTAAAAGTTCGTGCTTCAATTCCATTCCATATTTTCTTAGAAGAAGCTCATCGTTATGTTCAAAATGATAGTGATAAATATTTAATAGGTTATAATATTTTTGAACGTGTTGCTAAGGAAGGAAGAAAGTATGGATTGGTATTTAATTTAATTAGTCAAAGACCAGTTGAAATTTCTGAAACAGTTATTTCACAGTGTATTGACTTCTTAATATTTAAAATGAATCACCCACGTGATTTAGATTACATTAAAAAGATGATTCCTAATATCAGTGCAGAAATCGTGGAAAAGCAAAAAAGTTTACAGCCTGGTACTTGTATGGCGTTTGGTAAAGCATTTAAAGTCCCAATGATAGTAAAAATGGAAATGCCTAATCCAGAACCATCAAGTAGTAGTTGTAATGTTGTTGCTTGTTGGGGAGCACCTAAGAAGAATAATTGACTTGCTTAATGCAAGTTTTTTAATTTGACAACTTTTAAAGTTTAATCTATAATATATATCACGATTGGGGGAATATTTGTGAAAGAAGTTAGATATAATGGTGATTTAATTAAAGATTTACAAACACCAAATAGTGGTGAAAAAAGAAATTTAAAGATGTATGCACTTAAGGGTGGATTGGTTTTTATTACACCATATGCACTATCATTTTTTGGTTCTAATATTGGTACGGAAAAATTCAAAATGTTTTCATATGCTGCTTATACTATTTTGCGTGATCCATTTTGTACAATTTTAATGTTAAGTGTTGCAGGAACAGTCGTTTTAAAACAAGAAATGAAACATCAAGATGATAATGAAAAAATAAATAAATTAAAAGAAAAATTAGATATTAAAAGATTAAAAAATGTAGATGTTATTGAAAAGAAGAATGGGCATAGTAAAGAAAAAATAAGTGGAGCTATAATTGAATCTGTTAATAAAGATAATAGGCTAACTCAATTGCTTGCGCTTAAAGATAATATTGAAAATAATTATCATGTTTTTATGCCTGAAACTAAAGAAGAAGAAAAAATTATAAAAGAATATAAGTTAGTAAAATAACTTGTATTCTTTTTCTTTTTAAAGTAAAATAAAAGATGGTGGTTACTTTGAAAAATTATATTAAAGGACAATTTGTAAGAAGTATATTTAATTCTAATAATGGTTATATTATTGGATTATTAAAATTAAAAGAAACTAACGATGAAGAAATGTTAGATTATGTAAATAAAACTGTCACATTTACAGGATATTTTGCTGATTTAAAAAAAGATGATACATATTATATGTATGGCGAAGCTTTTACTCATCCTAAATATGGCTTTCAGTATCAAGTTAAAGAATATGAGCGTGTAAAACCAGAAGGAAAAGATGGAGTAATTGAATTTTTATCTAGTGATTTATTTCCAGGAATAGGCGAAAAAATGGCAACTAGTATTGTTGAAACCTTAGGAGAAAATGCATTAGATAGAATTCTTGAAGAAGAATCTTGTTTAAATTTAGTACCTAAATTAAGTAGTGCTAAGGCTAAAAAAATAGTTAATATTCTAAATAAATATGAAGAAAGTCATAAAACTATTGTTTATTTAACTGAACTTGGTTTTTCAATGAAAGATTCATTAGTAATTTATAATAAATATAAAGAAAATACAATTAGAAATATTGAAACTAATGCGTTTAATATTTTAAATGATATTGAAGAAATTAGCTTTTTAAAAATTGATGAATTAAGAGAAAACTTAAATATTGAAGATGATTCATTTGAACGTATAAAAGCTTGTATTTTATATATAATAAAAGATATGACATATAGTCGTGGGGATACTTATTTTTTATTTGATGAAATATATTTTGGAGTTTGTAATTATTTAAAATTTCAAGTTAATAATGAAATATTTGAAAATGCTTTAGAAGAATTAATATTAGAATATATGATTGTAAAAGATAATGATTCCTATATGCTTATGGATTTATATAAAGCAGAAAGTAATATAATTAGTAAATTAAAATATTTAAGTGAAGCACCTAAAACTAAATATAAAAAATTAGATTATTATTTAGAAAATATGGAGCGTGCTAATGATATTGTTTATAACGATGATCAGAAAGCTGCAATAAAACAAGCTTTAGAAAATAATTTATTAATCATTACTGGTGGACCTGGTACAGGTAAAACAACAATTATTAAAGCAATTGTAAATCTATATAAAGAATTAAATGATTTAGGTAATGATGATTTAGTTAGCCGCATTGCTTTACTTGCCCCAACGGGAAGAGCTAGTAAACGAATGAGTGAATCAACACTTCTTCCTGCAACTACCATTCATCGTTTTTTAAAATGGAATAAAGATAATAATTCATTTTTAATTAATAAGTATAATAAAGATTTTAGTCATTTAATAATAGTTGATGAAGTAAGTATGATTGATACTTTCTTATTTAATAGTTTACTTGAAGGGTTAACAAATAATATCAAATTAGTTTTGGTAGGTGACTATCACCAATTACCTTCGGTAGGCCCTGGACAATTACTTCGAGATTTTATTGAAAGCGATTGTATTAATACAATCCATTTAAATTTATTATATAGACAGGATGAAAATTCATATATAACAACACTTGCTACAGAAATTAGAGAAGGAGAGTTAAATGAATTTTTCTTAGAAACAAGAGATGATTACACATTTTTACAATGTACAAGTGAATCAATTCCAAATAATTTAATGAATTTGTGTAAAACAATGATCCAAAAAGATTATGATGCTAAAAGAGTTCAACTAATGGCTCCAATGTATCGTGGTCGCTGTGGAATTGATGAATTAAATAAAGATTTACAAAAAGTTTTTAATCCAGAAGATTCAAATAAAAATGAACTTCGTGTTGGAGATGTTATTTATCGTGAAGGAGATAAAGTATTACAACTGGTAAATATGCCAGAAGAAAATGTATTTAATGGTGATATTGGCTATATTAGAAAAATTGATTATGCTTATAAAACTAAATCACATAAAAATGAAATTTACGTTGATTATGATGGTTTAGTTGTTAAATATCTACCAAAAGATTTTAATAAAATAAAACACGGATTTATTATTAGTATTCATAAATCACAAGGTAGTGAATTTGAATGTGTAATATTACCAATGACCAAAAGTTATTTTAGAATGCTTTATCGTAAATTAATTTATACTGCTGTAACACGAGCTAAAAGAAAATTAATTTTAATAGGTGAACCAATGGCATTTGTAACTGCAGTTCGTAATAATAATGAATATATGCGAAAAACACATTTAAAAGAAAGAATTTTGAATAATTTTTAAACATTGTTACAAAATAAAAATGTATGTTATTAAACATACAAGTCATATTTTTTAGCGCGAGGTGATTATGATGAAAATGGGTAGAGATATCGCTCTTATGATGTTAGGTGGTGCATGTGTTCTTGCATACCAAAAATATAATAAGCCTGTAATGAAAGAAATGAATAAAGTATCAAATAAAATGATGCATAAGGCAAATAAAAAACTAGAAGATATGATGTAATTCTAAAAGATCAGTTTAACTGGTCTTTTAATTTGAAAAAAATTAAAAAATATTATAATATATGATATAATGTATTTACTTCGAGGTGGAATATGAAAAAATTATATATTGATTTTGATGGTGTTATTTTAGATTCAATAAAAACAACTTATGAAATAATGGATAAAGAAGGTATTGATAAATATAATCCAGTTGAAGCTAGAGCATTTTATGAAGTGTTGGATTGGGATAGAACTTTAGAACAAACTCCTGAAATTAATAATTCATTAAAATATATTAAACAGTTAATTGATAGTAATCAATATGAAGTAAATGTTTTAACACATATTGTTTGTTATCGTGAAGGTGTTTATAAAATTCGTTTTTTAAAAAAACATATTCCAGAATTATCTATAATTTTAGTTCCAAAGGAATTTTCTAAGACTGAAGTAGTTAATCCTAAAGATGCAATCTTAATTGATGATTATACAGAAAATTTAAAAGAATGGAAAGAAAAAGGTGGAATTGGAATAAAGTTTGATGATAAAAAAAGAATCCATCAATTTCCTGTAATAACAAATTTATCGGAGATAGAAAGTATGATATAGGTGAGATTATGGATGAAGAAAAAAGGGTGAAATTTAACAAATTATTTAATAGTATATTTTCTTTAGAATTAAATTCTAAAACTAAAAATGAAATATTGTATACTAAAGAAGAATATTTGGAATTTATAAGTTTATTAGAAACACTAGAACCAGAGTCTTATAAAATATTAGAAACAGCATTAAAAGATGATGAAATATTGTATAGTCATAGTATGGAAACAGATGATAACGCTAAAAAGAAATTAGTTGAAAGTATGGTTGATCCTTCAGTTAGGAAGGATTCTATTAAATATATAACGGATAAAAAATTAATTAATGGTAAATTGACAATTTTTAACATAAAAAAAGTTCATTCTATTTTAATGACAGGTATTTCGGTAGATCAGGATGGTAATAAAAATTTTAGAGTTACTGATGATATTTTCGTTGGTTATTATGAAAATAATAAAAAAGTTATTCAATATTTACCCCCTAAAAGTCATGATATAGATTTTTTTATGAAAGAAGCCTTAACATTGTTAAATGATCCAGAGGTTAACAGAATGGAAGAATATTTATTTGTTCATCCCGCAATTATTCATGCTTTAATTGCCATTATTCAACCATTTGATGATGGTAATACAAGAACATCAAGAGTTGTAAATTATAGTATGCTTTTAGATTATACAAATAAAATGTTTCAAAAGTCATTTAAATTACCAATTATTTATTTATCACGCTCATATTCTGCTTTTAGAGAACAGTATCGTTCTTTACTTGCTAATTTAGCAATAGATCCTTCTAATGAAAATTGGAATAAATGGATTAATTTTAATATGTTTATGGTGCAAATTTATTTTAATTATGCTAAAGAAATTATTTATGATAATAATTTAATAGTAAAACTAAGTGAATTAGCACTCACTATTGACAAGTGCTAAAACAAGTGCTATAATGTACTTGTTTTTAAGTGAATATTTTTGGGGGTGATAATATGAATGGACAAAATCCATATGCAGAAAACTTAGAAAACGTTTTAGAAAAATATGGTCGTAATATTGTTGATGATGCCAAAAATGGTAAAATTGATCCTGTAATTGGTCGAGATGAAGAAATCAGAAGTATTACTCGTATTTTATCTCGTAAAACTAAAAATAATCCTGTGTTAATTGGTGAACCAGGTGTAGGTAAAACTGCAATTGTTGAAGGACTTGCTAATCGTATTGTTAAAGGTGATGTGCCAGATAGTTTAAAAAATAAAACAATTTGGGAACTTGATATGGGAGCTTTAATTGCTGGAGCTAAATATCGTGGTGAGTTTGAGGAACGTTTAAAAGCTATTTTAAAAGAAGTAAAAAAATCAAATGGCGAAATAATAATGTTTATTGATGAAATTCATATGATTGTTGGTGCTGGTGGAATGGAAGGAGCAATGGATGCTGGTAATATGTTAAAACCAATGCTTGCTCGTGGTGAAATCCATTGTATTGGGGCTACAACATTAAATGAATATCGTAAATATATTGAAAAAGATGGTGCTTTGGAACGTCGTTTTCAAAAAGTAAAAGTTAGTGAACCCAATGTTGAAGATACAATAACTATACTTCGTGGTTTAAAAGAAAGATTTGAAGTATATCATGGAGTTAATATTAAGGATAGTGCTTTAATTGCTGCAAGTACTTTGTCAAATCGTTATATAACTGATCGTTATTTACCAGATAAAGCAATTGACTTAGTTGATGAGGCTTGTGCAACTTTAAAAGTACAAATGAATTCGGTTCCTACTGAACTTGATACATTAACTCGAAAAATTATGCGTTTACAAATAGAACTTCAAGCAATAAAGAAAGATAAAGATGAACGTAGTCGTGAACGTGTTAAAGTAATAAATGATGAAATTGCTAAATTAAAAGAAGAAGAAGCTAAGCTTCGTAGTGCTTGGGAAGCAGAAAAAAAAGTAAATGAAAATATTAATAAGAAAAAAGAAGAAATTGAAAAAACTAAATTTGCTTTAGAACAAGCTGAAAATAACTATGATTTAGAAACAACCGCTCGTCTTCGCAATGGTACTTTACCAAAATTAGAAAATGAATTAATAGAAATAAGAAAAAAAGACAGTTCCAAAATTTTAAGTGATACTGTTACTGAAGAAGATATTGCAGCTATAATTTCTAAATGGACAAACATTCCAATTGCTAAATTAGTAAGTGGAGAAAGAGAAAAACTTTTAAATCTTGAAGAACATATGAAACTTCGTGTTAAAGGTCAAGATGATGCTTTAAAACTTGTTAGTGAAGCAATAATTCGAGCACGTGCAGGGATTAAAGATCCTAATCGACCAATTGGTTCATTTATTTTCTTAGGACCAACAGGTGTTGGTAAAACCGAAGTTGCACGAACTTTAGCTTATGAACTTTTTGATAGTGAAAATCATATGGTTCGAATTGATATGAGTGAATATATGGAACCACATTCAGTTTCTAGATTAGTTGGTGCTCCTCCAGGATATGTAGGTTATGATGAAGGAGGACAACTTACAGAAGCAGTACGTCGTAATCCATATAGTATAATATTATTTGATGAAATTGAAAAAGCTCATCGTGATGTATTCAATATCTTATTACAAATCCTAGACGATGGAAGAATTACTGATTCGCAAGGAAGAACAGTTGACTTTAAAAATACGATTATTATTATGACATCAAATTTAGGTAGTGAATATATTCTTGAAGGAAAAGATAATGCTAATGAATTAGTTATGGAAGAATTACATCATACATTTAAACCAGAGTTTTTAAATCGTATTGATGAGATAATTATCTTTAATTCACTTTCTAAAGAGGTTGTTTATAGTATTTTAAATAAAATAATTAGTGATGTTGAATCTAGATTAAGTGATCTTAACATTAAGATTGAATTAACTGATAAAGCTAAAGATTTTATTATTAATAATGCTTATGATGTAAGATATGGTGCTAGACCAATTAAACGTTATGTAAGTCGTAACTTAGAAACTTTACTTGCTACATCAATTATAAAAGAAGAAATTACTAAAAATAAAAAAGTTATTGTTGATGTACAAGATAATAAATTAATTTTAAAATAGATGTTATAATTTATATTATAATGTCTTTTTTTTTTTTTTTTTTTTTTTTTTTTTTTTATATTTTTTTTTTTTTTATATTTTTTTTTTTATTTATTAATTTCTTTTTATTTTTTTTATTTTTTATATTTCTAATTTTTTTTACATCATTTATTTTTTTAT
>CALVZI010000016.1 GCA_944372485.1 uncultured Bacilli bacterium | reverse complement strand
CATTACCGGAGGTAATGGTACTCTAACGGATCCATATATGTTCGAAGATAAGAGTAGTAGTGTAACAGGAACATTAAAAGATAATAGCGAAATAGGAGAATATGTAACATATGCTGGAAGAAATTATCGAGTAGTAGAAACAAGTAATAATGGAACAAAATTAATACTTGATGGATATTATGATAGTAATAATGATGGAACAATAGATTCATCAGATGAAATGGCATATGGAACAAATTGTACATTGTGTACAACAATAAATGAAGATAATTTCATAAATTGGTTAAGTAATAGTAACGAAACTGAAAAAGTTAAACTTGCAAGTACAACATGGTATCGTGGAGATTATTGGGGAAGTTCTTCGACTACATATAATTATAAAACAAATTTAGAAAGTACAAGTAACCCATATGAAGGAAGTGTAGGATTAATAAGGATAGGAGAAATGTTATCAGGGCAAAGTGAAACAATACTTTCAAAAAATCATACTGTTACAAATAGTTATGATAATGCAGAATGGTATTGGACTGCAACACCATATCGTGCCAGTCTTGCTTGGACTGTGCGTTATGTTGGTTATGCGAGCAACAGTTCTGTGTCGAGTGCGTACGGCTTGCGTCCAGTTATAAATATCTCATCTGAAATAACCATTACCGGAGGTAATGGTACTCCAAACTCACCATATCAGATATAAAAAAGTTGAAACGATAATAAGGAATAAGTAATCCCCCCACGTGGTGTATTTGCCACAGGGGGGTGCAGGTATAGGATGTAAACGTGCTTCTAATGCTTGGAACGTGAATAATAATGGCAATGCGAACAACAATTCTGTGTCAAATGCGAACGGCTTGCGTCCAGATTCCATAAAACTGAGGTAAATAGAGTATTTCTATTTAGAGAAGCTATGGAAACAATCTTATACCTTGGAGAAATCCTAAATATAAGTAATCATAAAATAAGCTTTGGTACATTATTGGAAGAAGAATATTTTGGTAAATGATTATATATGAAAAATGCGAATTTTTTTCGTATTTTTCTTTTTGTAATATTTTCCATAGTGGGATATTTTGTTAAAGAAAATGTTTGTTAGATATTGTAAAAGATTGTCGAATATGGTAAAATTAATTAAGGTAGTGGTAATAAAAAATAGGGGTGACAAAAGTGAGTGTTAAACATAAACGAATAACTGAAAAAATAGTTAATATTACCCTTGATATATTAATTTTTATTTTTGGAATTATTTTATTAATTTCTATATATAATAATATTCAAATTAATATTTTAGGTAATGATTATTCAAGTTTCTTTGATCGTTCAATCTTTGAAGTACAGACTGGAAGTATGGCGGGTACTATTGAAGCTGGTGATTGGATAATAGTTAAGTATAGTGATAATATTGAACTAGATGATATTGTTACATATAAACAAGATAAAGAGTTTGTAACACACCGTGTTATTGAAGCTTATAAAGGAACTTATGTAACTAAAGGTGATGCCAATAATACAAAGGATAAACCGATAAGTAAAGACCAAATTGTTGGTAAAGTTGTTAAAGTATTACCTCATTTTGGTTTGCTTAAGAAAACAATTTTTAATCCTGCAATATTGGTTGCAGTTATAATTACACTTTATTGTATTAATTTAGTATTTAAAAATAATAAGAAAGAAGTAGGGGAATCAAAGGCTATGAAGAATGTGATGAAAGTTATTGTTGAATTTATTAATAAATTAAAGGATAAAATAAAAGAATTAATTTCTTCTAAGGTTAAAACTAAGGAAGTTTCTAATGAAGATCGTGTAGATATTGCAAGTATTAGTATTGGTGAGACTAAAGTTGATGAACCGGTTACAATTAAAGAAGAAAAAATTGAAGAAGTTAAAGAAGATTTTGATGTTCCAAAACAAGAAGAAGTTGTTGTTACTAAAGTAAGTGATTCTAATTTTGAAAAGACTGAAGATATTCCAACTGAGGCTGAACTTGTAAATGAAGAGGATTTAGATAAAACAATGTTCTATCGTATGGTTTCGGTTGATCGTGATGAATTAGATACTTCTTATGTTGAAATGGTTGATAATCAAATTAAGGAAGAAGTTAAAAAAGCTGACTTTGAAATTGAACCTGATAAAGAAGTTAGTGAATCAGAAATTACGGAACATTTAGAAAGACTTCAAAAGAAGAGAAAGAAATTCAATAATATTATTGAAAAAGTAATGTATATTAAGAATGAAGAAATTCTTGAAATTATTGATGTTTTAAATAATCATGAACGTAGTAAAGTTAATGAAGCTACTATTCGTGATAATTTATTAAAGGTTTATATTGATGCGAAGTATTACAATTATTGTGGTGATGTTAATGTTGAATATAATGGTCGTAATATGGCTACAAGAATTGCAACTGCTATAAGTAATGCTGCTAATGATATGGCTACTAAATATAAGGGTAGTGATAATAAATATATTGAAAAGGTTCAAAAATATGCAGATATCTTTACTTTGGTTATGTATCTTGAACAAGCTTATGTAACAGTTGAAGATAAAGATGTTTTAAAGAAAACTTATAATACTAAGATACTTAAACATTTAAGTGCTGAAAGTATGAGTGCTAAAGCACTAAGAGATATGATTACTGGTGTTATTAGAGTTCAAAGAACACATCGAGCAATGATTAGATACTTGTTGAATAAACTTGAAACTAATATGTTTATTTTACATTATAATCAAACAACTAAGAAAAATATATATGCAGTAGAGTTAGAGCACAATTTGAATTTTAGTAAAGTATATAGTGATTACATTGTAAATAAAACTTATACTGAAGGTATTGTTGCTGAAGATAAAATGGCTGTTTTAGTTAATATTTTATTAATACAAATTGTTAAAGATATGCTAAATAGTGATTTTAAGAAAAAATATGCAATATATATTCCTGGTAGTTTATATGAAAAACAAAATAAATTAGATAAAGTATTTGATTTAATTAGTGATGAATATGTAAAAAATTGTGTTTATGTTTTAGTTCAATATAAAGAATTAACAAAGAATAGAAAGGCTATTAAAAAGTTTATTAAAGAAGGTTATAATTTTGTGGTTGATTTAGGGGAAACTACAGAAATTAAGGCACGTGATGAAAAACTTCTTTATTTAATGAATTTTATGTTTGTTGAAAGAAAGGTTGCTAAGAAAACTAATATTCTTGCAATAGTTCCAAAAGATATTCAAAGTAATATTATTTATGACGACATAAAAACTAAAGTTGGTAATTATGGAGGGTAGTATATGAATACATTTTTAAGATTCTTTTATGAGTTTATTTCCATATTCTTTGATGGCTTATTTAATGCCTTTAAAGGATTATTTGGTGGAATTGGTCAAATGTTTGACTTAGGTGAATATGGTAAAATTATAGATAGTTATAAAAATAGTTTTAATGGTGGGGAAAAGGTTTTTGTTTTCCTTGCCATTGCTTTCCTTGTTATTATAGTAATTATAATTGCTTTATTAATTTGGTTATTTGTTAAAAAGATGTTAAGAAAGATTAATAATAATTTAACCAAAGATGAATTATTAAATGAAATTGGTAATTTAAATGATCAAGTTAAAAAGTTAATGAAAGAAAAAGATGAAATTATGGCTATGAAGGTTTCGCAATTAGGTGTTAATCCTGAAGAAGAAGAAACTACTGAAAATGGGGAAGCTGTTGATGAAGGAGATCCAAGTATAAGATTCCCTAAACTTACTGCAATTGATGAAGCAATGGTTGATTTCCACCCACGTGTTTATGAAAATAACATGACACTTGCAGAATTAATTGAAAACTTCCGTTGTTTTGCAGCTACACAACTTCATTTATATTATGATTATGTAATTTTACGTCCTTTCTTTGCAGGTTTAGCTTGTGGTAAATTAATTATCTTACAAGGTATCTCTGGTACAGGTAAAACTTCACTTGCTTATGCATGGGGAAAATTTGTTAAGATGGATTCTTGTGTTGCTTCAGTTGAACCATCTTGGAAAGATAAATCTGACTTCTTAGGATATTTTAATGAGTTTACTAAGAAATTTAATGAAACAAAAGCTTTAGGTGAAATATATCGTGCAAGTTTTGATGATGATGTTCACACAATTATATTAGACGAAATGAACTTAGCTCGTGTTGAATATTATTTTGCTGATTTACTTTCAATTCTTGAAATGCCAAGTCGTGATGAATGGGTTATTGATTTAACTCCAAGTGGTTGGCCAAATGACCCAGATAAACTTGAAAATGGTAAATTAAGATTACCAGGTAACTTATGGTATATAGGAACAATCAATAATGATGATTCAACATTCATGGTAACTGATAAAGTATATGACCGTGCAATGCCAATTGATATTAATATTAAAGTTCCACCATTTAAATGTCGTGAACAAGAAGCTGTTGACATTAATGCTAGTTACTTAGAAAGTTTATTTGCTGAAGCTATTGATAAATATAAAGTTTCTGATAAAGGTTTAAAATCTGTTGAAGAAATTGATGATTATGTAATTGAACATTTTAGAATTGCATTTGGTAATCGTATTATGAAACAATTAAATACATTTGTTCCTGTTTATGTTGCTTGTGGTGGTAAAGAAATTGAAGCAATTGATTACTTTATTGCTAAAAAGATTTTACGTAAATTTGACCAATTAAGTGTTGCATTAATTCGTGATGAAATTGATCCATTTATTAATTATCTAAATAAAAATTATGGTAAAGGTGTAATGAAAGAATGTATTTATTACTTACAAACGTTGAAGAAGAGTATATAGTTAGGGGTTGATAATTATGGCTGATACATTTAAACATGAAATTGATGAAGAAGTACAAGATACTAGCAAAGTTTTTCTTCATAAATTAGAATCAGAAATGTTTTTCAAGTCAAATTATAGTGGCGATTTAATGTCATTTGAGTGGGTAGATGAACTTGAAAAAGCTTGTCCACATATTGACATTATTGTTCGTAATCCTAAAGTTACTCTTGTACAAATTGCTAATGTAGAAAAAATTGAAAAAGCAAAGAAAATAACTGTTGAGAGTGTTAAAGATTTGGCTCGACATACTAATTATATTAATCGTGTTGATAGTAAAACTAATATGGTTGAGCCTTCTAAAATACTTGATATTCGTAATGAAGAAACATATAACATTTATGAAAATAGATTCCTATTTACATTAATTAAATTAATGGCAAGATTTGTTGCAACTAAAGAAGATGAATTAAAAAGATTTGATTTAACTAATGATAAATTATTAGAATATAAGGGTGAAACTGAAACTAGAAAAGATAAAATTACTGTTGAATTAAAAGTTACTTCAGAATCTCTTCCTTCTAATAATATGAGTAAAAAATTACAAGAAGAAATTAATGAAATAAAGAAACGAATTAAACGAATTAAAGAATATATTAGTAGTTGGGAAAAAAGTGAAATGATGAAAGCATTAGAACGTGCTCATGTTAAAGAAATCAATCCTCCAATAAAAAAGACTAATATATTTTTGAAAAATCCAAATTTTAAAATTGCAACTAAATTGTGGGAATATTTATATAAATATTTCTTTGAAGAACGAGATGATAGTAAGGAAAATTTAAAAAATGATGGTAATACTATTTTGAAAGGATTCTTAGATCATTCTTTTCTTGTTGATTACTTTGTCTTAGACTCTATTGTTGCTTCTAAGAGAGAACAAAAACAACATATGTCTAAGTATGCTATTTTAATGCTTACAGAAGAAATAAGACGTATTGTAACTCTTTTACTTAGTTGTGGTATTAAAATAACTGATGAAGAGTTAATTAGATTGGTTGCAAAAGAAATTAAAGATAGTCGTAGTCAAAGATTAGTTGGTGTAGAGGATGTTAAAAAGAAATTCCAAAATGCACTAGATGAATACTTAGAAAGGACACAAGAAAATTTGTAGTGGTAAAATGAAAAAATTTGATATAAGAAAATTTGGTCGAATAGTAAAAATATTATTAAATATTGTTATTACTATATTTATAACTTTATTTTTACTTGTAGTTTGTTTACAAAGATTTAGTAATAATCGTATTTCTTTTTTCAACTATCGAATGTTTACAGTTGTTTCTGGAAGTATGAAACCTAATTATGAAATAGGGGATGTCCTTATTTCCAAAAGTATTGATCCTAGTAAAATTAAAGTTGGAGATGATTTAAGTTACTTAGGACGAACTGGAGATTTTAAAGATAAGGTTGTAACACATCGTGTTGTTGATATATATAAAGATAAAAATGGTGAATATTTATTTAAAACAAAAGGAACTTCAAATATATTAGAAGATCCAATTGTTTATGAAAATCAATTATATGGAGTTGTTGTTCATAAGTCTATTATTTTATCATTTATGTATAAAATTGTAGGTACAACAACTGGAATGTTTATATTTATAATAATACCAATATTTTATATTGTTGGTTCAGAAATATTATCTGCTATGCTAGCTCACGAAGAAAAACGTCGT
>CALVZI010000015.1 GCA_944372485.1 uncultured Bacilli bacterium | reverse complement strand
CTTTTATTAATATAATATTTAGTAATATTTTCACACACATTAAATAATTTAAAAGCTAAACTTAAAGAAAAAATAAAGAAAATATATAATAAAGTATTTTCAAATATTAAATAAAAACTTGAAATATTAATTATTATATTAAAATATTTTAAAATTAAAAATATACTTATAAATTGTTTATACATTGGTTTTCTTAAATAAAAATAATAATAAATTAAATAATATAAAGAATATCCTATAATTAAATAAGTTATATTAATACTTAAATAATTTTGTGTATACATTATTATTATTATAGATATAATTATTGGAGTTACTAATCGACGTTTTAAAAAAGAAATAACAAGTGGAATATTTAATAATAAAGCATTAAAATATACAACTTCTTCATTAGTAAAACGAATTAATAGATAAAGTGATGTTAAAAGTGAAATATCTAATATTAAATCATTTTCTTTCTTTTCACAATTTTTATTAAATAATAAATAAAATAAATACATCATTAATGGAAATAAACAATAAATAGTATTAACAATAACAACTTCAAGTAAATTCATACCCTCACCTCATTATCATTATAGCTAACTCCTATGTCGAATGTTGTCGAAAAAAATAAAAAATGACAAAAATTTGTCATTTTAAGTCTTTTAAATATTTTTGAAATTGTTTAGCATTCTCACCAAGAATTATTTTTAATTGATTTTCAATTTCAACAATTCCACGAGCTCCCAATTTCTGAATTCCTTCTTTATTTACTTTAGAAACATCTTTAACATTAACAATAAAACGAGATTTATTAAACTCATAATTAATTATGTTAGAAGCTCCACCTAAGAATGAAACTAATTTATTTGTTTCTAAACGAAAATCTTTTCTTTTTGCACGTGTTATTGCAATTGCAATAATAAGCATTATTAAAAATATTATTATATATTGTATATATTCCATATTATCACCACATTAATTATACTATAAAAGTTAAAAAAAAGATATAATTTTATCGTTTTAATTGTATAAATTTATTTTTTAGTGTAATATATTTATTGGTGAGATTATGAAAAATATTTCTAAATATAAAATTGATAAAGGAATTTTAATTCCCCTACTTATTTTAGCAACGATCAGTATTATAACAATTTATAGTGCTCAAACAATATTACCAAGTTACTTACAAGATTTAGCTCTAAGACAAGGAATTTGGTACATAGTTGGTTTTGGCTTAGCCTATTTTATAATGTTTATTGGAAATGACTTTATTTATGATCATGTATGGATATTATATGGACTAGGAATTTTATCACTCATTGGATTATTTTTCTTTGGAACTAATATTAATGATGCAAGATGTTGGTATTCAATTCCTGGTGTTGGTACAATCCAACCTTCAGAATTTATGAAAATTGTTCTTATTATAACACTCGGAACTGTCATTCATGATTTTAATGAATCTTTTAGCAATCCAACCGTTATGGAAGAATTTCAATTTCTAATTAAAGTAGGAATTATTGTTTTAATTCCAAGTATTTTAACTTTTTTACAACCAGATACAGGGGTTGTATTAATATACTTATTAATTACTTTTGTAATGCTTTTCGTATCAGGTATTCGTTATCGTTGGTTCTTAATTGCTATTGCAATATTAGCTGCATTTGTTGGAATTGTACTTGCAATATATTTTATTAATCAAGACTTATTTGTAAAAGTATTTGGAACATCTTTTTTCCTACGTGTAGATCGTCTATTAGATTGGTCAGAAAAATCTGGTTACCAACTAGAAAATGGACTTTATTCAATTGGAGCTGGTGGAATATTCGGTGCCGGATTAAAAAATACTCCACTATATTTTCCTGAAGCACAAACAGACTTTGTATTTGCCGTTTATGCTTCTAACTTTGGTTTTATTGGATCAATGTTCTTAATTTTAATACTACTATTTTTTGATATAAAGCTAATTCAAATTGCAATAAAAAATCGTTCTAATAAAAATAAGTATATCATTGCCGGAATTGTTGGTATGCTTATTTATCAACAAATTCAAAATATTGGAATGACTATTGGTTTAATGCCTATAACTGGTATTACTCTTCCATTTATTAGTTATGGTGGTTCATCACTATTAAGTTATATGATTATGGCTGGAATTATCTTTAATATTTCTAATGAATCACTTAGATATACAAATTAAAACTGTTACAAATTGTAACAGTTTATTTATTATATAAATTTAAAATATTAATAAATTCATCTTGTATCTCTTGAAGTCTTTCTTCTGTCTTTGCTTCAAAACGAGCAGTTATATTTGGTCCAGTATTTGAAACTCTAATTAAAGCCCATGAATCATCAAATAAAATTTTTACACCATCAATATCATTTATTTTATAACCTTTTTCTAAAGCATATTCTTTTATTTTTTCAATTACTCCATGCTTCTTTTCATCAGGTGAAGCAAATTTTAATTCATTAGTTGAATAGTATTTTGGTAAATCTACTAATAAATCACTTAAACTTTTATTTGTTTTAGAAAGTAATTCTACCATACGAAGTCCACCATACATACCAGAATCAAATCCAGGAAATTTATCTCTAAACCAAACATGACCTGAAAGTTCTCCACCAAAAACATAATTACCACTAAACATACGAGCTTTCATATAAGAATTTCCAGTACGATACATTTCATAAGCTGCACCAAATTTTTTAGCTTCATCTTCAACTGCTTTACTACATTTAACATCAAATAAAATTCGTTTATTATCAGTTTGTGGTAAAATATCACGCATCATCAAAATCATATATTTATCAACAGCAACCATATTTCCTAAATTATCAACTATTCCAATACGATCACCATCACCATCGAATGCAAGTCCAACATCAGCTTTTGTTTCAACTACTCTCTTCTTTAAAGCTTCTAAATTACTTTCAACACTAGGATCTGGATGATGATTTGGGAATGTTGCATCGCTTTCACCAAATAGTACTTCAAAATCAATATTAAAATTACTATAAAGTTCTTTAGCAAACAAACTAGTTGTTCCATTTCCACAATCAATAATTGCTTTTACTCTTCTATCTCCTAAATTAATAGAATTAATCATTAGCTTAAAGTATTCTTCTTTAATATCTTTGTGATATAATGTTCCATTTCCACTTTTAAATTGTTTTTTAAAAGTAAAGTTTTTAAAATCAACAATCATATCACCACAAGCATTACCACGTTCATCAAAAGCCATTTTAAAGCCATTATCATCCTTAGGATTATGACTAGCAGTAACCATAATTCCCGAATAAATATTTAATACTTGCCATGCATAATAATACATTGGAGTTGTAACTAACCCAATATCATACACATCAATTCCTGTTTCTAAAATACCTTTAATTAATGCTTCTGTTAAACTTGGTGAAGATAAACGATTATCATGTCCAATAATACATTTATCTTTTCCTAAATTACTAATATAACTTCCAAAAGATAAACCAATTGTATAAGCTGTATCTTCATCAATATCAGTTGGATATACTCCTCTTAAATCATATCCTCTAAATATATAAGGATTAATATTTTCTTTTATTTTCATATTATCACCAATATTATCGTAACATAAACTAAAAAAAAAGAAAACAAAATGTTCTCTTATTGACATTATTTAACTAAAAATATTTTGTTTTAAAGCTTTAAAGAAACTAGTTGCTACTTTATTAATAATCTTTTTGTCATTCTTATTTATATTTTCTAACATTTTAAAAACTTGTTTAAATCCTTTAATACCTTTTAAATCTAATTCCGTAAAAGAAGAAACATTAGTTGTAAGTAAAAGTTTATAAACTAAATCAACAAATTGTTCTCTTTCTTCAAGTGAAATTGTTTCTAACCATTCTGATATTATATTGTCCATTAGAACACTATTAGAATCAATATCATCATCATAAACAAAATCATAAACATTTATTTGCCATGAATAATAATCATGTTGCCATACTAATTTTTGATTACTTTTAACAACATAGTATTTATCATGACAGTTAAGTAATCTACCTATAATAGAAGTTTGGGGAATATAAGTATAAATTCTTGATGCCATTATCTTATATTCTTCACTATCAGTAATATCTTTTAAAAATCCAGGACCATCATAATTTAAAACTCTTTTAATTTTATTTTTAATTCTATTATCACAATGTAAAGCTGCATAAATAGCTAAATTACCACCCTTTGAATGTCCTCCAACATATATTTTACTAAACATATTAATTTTTAAATTATTTAAATAATTTAAAGCACTAACTTGTGATGGAACAACATCTAAATATGTCATGTTAAAATCTTCTTTCCAACCAACAAAACTTCTATCTGTTCCACGATATGAGACATATATTTTATTTCCAGGAATATGAATTACTAAAGCAGCAAATTGTTTTTCTTTATCTATATTCATAGAGCTTACAAAGTTACTTAATTTTAAATCTTTATAGCGATTACAATTAGCTAGTACACGTATTAATTTTGCATCATCAAGTAATAAAAAATCAGTTTCTTTTACTCTAGCATCAACCATTTTATTATATAATTCAGAAATTGTTACAACTTCTTTATCATCATCAATAACTTTTTCAAATGGAAAATAAGATATTATTGATAATATCAAATAATCTATATTATTTAATTCTCTTTCTTCAAATGTAATATCTCCACGCCATTTTAAATAATCTAAAATAGTATACATCAACATCACCTTATATTAATTATAACTTAAAATTAATTTATTTTAAATATTTTATTTACATTATTAAAAATAAATTGTAAAATATTATTGTAATGCCGAAATAGCTCAGTTGGTAGAGCAGCTGTCTCGTAATCAGCAGGTCATAGGTTCGAATCCTACTTTCGGCACCAGATTGATAGGAAACTCGAACTTTTTATGTTTCGAGTTTTAGTATGTTTAAAATTATGTTATAATTTTTATATATTAAATTGAAATTATCAATTTAGCAAACACACTTGTATATTGTCATATCAATATGCACACTTGTATTTTTGGGAGAGAACAATATGAAAAAATTAAAATGTGTTTTTGGAGGAATAATTTTTGTGTTTATTTTTTTTCCATTAATTATTTTATTTAATCCTGAACTTTTTAAATATAAATTTTTCTTTTTGACAATTATGGGAATATTAATCTATTCCTTTCTATTGATAACAGGTGCTAAAAATATAGAATTAGGTATTACTAAAAAGAACTTTTTATTATCTATTAAAAGAAATATGCCAATCATAATTTTTGGAATTTTAATAATTATTATTTTAAAATTACTGGGAGTAAATAGATTTATATCAAATGAAAATAAATTTTTTGTTCTATTTTATATTTTTATATCTTGTCCTATTCAAGAGTTTTTGTATAGGGGTGTATTTGGATATTTTGATTTAAAAATCATTAATAATAACACATTAGTTACTTTAATATCTAGTTTTTGCTATTCTTTTGTTCATATTATATACAAAGATTTATTCACTTGTTTAATAACTTTTGTCATTGGAATTATTTGGTATCATTTATATAGAAAAGATAGTAATCTTGCTGGAGTTTCTTTATGCCATTCAATACTTGGAATTTTAACTATATTTTTAGGGATAATAGATTAATATTAAAAGTTGTTGTACGTCTTCTCTTAGGGCACCAGATTGATAAAACTCAAGCTTTTCGAGTTTTGATAAATAACTAATTCAGAAATGAATTAGTTTTTTTGTTATAAGAAACTATCCCACCCTAAAAAGAAAGGATGGTATCATGGTAAATATTATTAAAGAAAAAGATAAAAAAATATCAAAATTAAACTCTATTATTGATATAAAAAATACACTCAATTATTGGAAAGATAATTTTGATAAACTAATGTCATTCCTATCTAGTAAATTACATAATTGGTACGATAAATATGTTGATATAGTTAACGATAGGTATCAGGATGATATTCTAGATAATGAAGATTTAGAAGAATTAGATTTAAGTAAAGAAAAAGATGACTTTGAAAGATAAGTCGTCCTTTATCTATGAAATAATGATGTGTTTACTTCTTGCATACCTATTGTTTCTAATATTAAATTTTCGTTTGGAAAGTTTAAATTTCTATTAACATCAACATATCCTATGGATGTTGGTTTTATTGAATTACCAGTATTTGGATCGATTCCTTCTGCGCATACCATACTATTAGAAGGAAGTGTTAAATATTGTCTTACTATCCCCATGCTTAAATTTGGAGCATTTAATCTACCATTATATTTTTTCTCAAATCTACCAACTCTATATATTTCGTTACCACTTATATAGCAAATATCTTCACATCTTACAAAATCAGCAGTTCCAATTCCATTAAGTAATCTCGAATTTTCTGGTCTAACCACACACATTCCAAATGTCGGTAAAGTTTCATCAATAGGAAATCCCAACATACCAATAGCGATGCAATTTTCATTTTTAACCTGCATTTCTGCATATAAATGTAAATCTTGATCAGAAAAAGATTCATAATATCCTACCCTAGGATGCGAATGAAAATGTAAAACTACAGGCTTCACTCCTTTAGATTCATATTCTTTTATTTTAATATTTAATTCATTATAATTTTGTGTTGTTGGCTTAACAGCTTTATATTCTCCCATTGGACCTCTTGCAGGTTCAAATTCACTAGTATTATAATCAAAATATATAATCTCTGGATTTGAATATATTTGTCTTCCTACAAAAAATCTTCCTCGCTCTCGATTATTATTCATTGAGCTAATACTCATTTTCATTATATTTTCATAACATTTGCTGCTAAAAATAATTTTAACCTTTTGATTCAAATCATCATATGATGGAATATTTTTATATTGATCATAACTAACGGTTTGTAAATCAGCCATTTCATCCCTGTAAATGGTAAAATAAAATGTAGGAATTTGGTAAATTATTTTGTCGGTTTTCCTACATTTTTAATATGCTAAAATATACATCTGAGAGGATGTGTATACAATGATTCAAACAATAAAGGAGTTGATTAGATTGAATATAAAACCTAATTTTGCTGCTCTAGGTCGAGAATATGGATGTGATTATAGAACAGCTAAAATTAGATATTATGAAGAACTAAATAAAGAAAAAGGAATGAAACCTGAAATTAAAATTAGAAAGCATATAGTTGATGACTATAAAGATATTATTATAAATAAATTAGAAACAATACCAGGGGTAACAGCTTATTCAATTTTTTATTTTTTAAAGGTTGAAAAAGATTATAAAGGATCATATGAATCTATAAAAAATTTTGTAAGAGAAAACAAGGATAAAAGAAAGCAACCAGCTTCAATAAGAGTTGTGCCTGTTATTGGTAAAGTTGCACAAGTTGATTGGAAAGAAGATTTTAAACTAATAAATAAAACTGGAGAAGTGTTTGTCATTAATTTATTCTTAATGAGACTGCATTATAGTAAAAAATTTTATGCAAGATTAACAATTGATAAAAGAAGAGATGAAGTTAAAACTTGCATAGTTGAATCACTAGAGTATTTTAACGGAACACCAAGAGAAATATGGTTTGATAATATGTCAACAGTAATGGTTAAAGAAGGTAAACATAAGAAAATTCATAATGAAATAAAACAATTAGGTAGTGATATAGGTTTTCAACCAATACTATGTCAATCTAGAAGACCAAAAACAAAAGGAACAGTTGAAAATTTGGCTAAATTATGCGATAGATTACTTTCATATAATAACGAATTTGAGACATTAGAAGATTTAATAAATATAGTTAATAGATTTAATGAAGAATGTGGAAAGGAAAAATCACAAGCACATAACAAAATAGTAAATGAAGTTTTTGAATACGAAAAAAAATATCTGATACCACTTCCAAATAAAAATATACTTGAAAGATATAAACAAACGATTGAATATAGAAAAGTTACACAAGATTCAATGATTGTTTATAGAGGTAACAGATATTCAGTTCCGACTCGATTTATTGGATCTTATTTAGGAATAAGAATAATAGATAATCAAGTCAATATATATGATAACACAGAATTAGTAAGATGTCATATGGTTAGTGAAAATAATTTGAATTATAATAATGAAGATAAAATAGAAATATTAAAAAGCGATTTATTATATGGATTAAGTAATGAAGAAATAAAAAATAAAATAGATAATACAGATTTACAAATATATGATTTTTTGAAAGGAATGAATTAAATGTTAAATGAAACAATAAATATATTAAATGATTTAAATTTATATGGATTAAAAAATAGTATAAGCACGGAAATTGATTACATAACAAATAATAATCTATCATTTTTAGAAGGATTAAATCATTTTCTAAAAAAAGAATTAAAATATAGAGAAATAAATCGTGCAGAAGCAAATATAAAAGTAGCACACTTTCCTTATAAAAAAGAAATTAAAGATTTTGATTTTGATTATCAACCAAGTATAAACAAGGATGTAATAACCGATTTAGCAACATTAAGGTTCATAGAAGAAAAGAAGAATGTTTTATTTATGGGAAATCCTGGAGTTGGTAAAACACACCTTGCAACTGCCTTAGGAATTGAAGCGGCAAGAAAAAGAAACTCTGTATACTTTATAAGTTGTAATGATTTAATTACAAATTTAAGTAATGCTTTCAAAGAAAATAGATTAGAAAGCAAAATTAAATTTTATTGTAAATATAAATTATTAATAATAGATGAAATCGGTTATTTACCAATTACTAAAGATGAAGCAAATATGTTTTTTCAATTAATAGCAAAAAGATATGAAAATAAGTCAACCATAATAACAACAAATCAACCATTTTCAAGGTGGGGAGAAGTTTTTGGAGATACAACTATTGCATCAGCAATAATTGATAGACTTGTACATCACTCTGTAATTATGAATATTAAAGGAAAATCTTATAGAATAAAAGATTTAATTCAAGAAGATTTTAACGAAGAAAAAAGTAGCTAAAAGCTACATTTTGAATTTACCAAAAACCTACAATT
>CALVZI010000014.1 GCA_944372485.1 uncultured Bacilli bacterium | reverse complement strand
GAAAAGATATATTAAAAGATAGCGGTAAAATTTCTCATGAACAAGCATTAAAAAAGGCACATGAAGAGTATGATAAATATATGCAAACACATTTAACAACAGCTGAACAAGATTATCTTGATATTTTAAATAAAGAAATTGAAGAAATTGATAAATAATTATGATATAATAAACACTAATAAAATTTATTTCAGGAGTTTTTTATGGAATTGCAAAAAATAATAAATGAATTTTTGGATGTAATTGATTTTAAATTATGTTCAATTACTGATGATAGTATTAATATTCAAAATAAAAGAAATACTGATGAACTTAATAAAATATTAATATTGCCAATAGATTATACATCAGATGATAATTTAAGAGTTTTTAGAAGTAGCAAATTAACTAATGATTGCTACTATATTAGTGCATTAAATACAAAGTATTCAAAAGTTCCTTTTTCTAAAAATGGTATTGATAGTTTTACTATAAGTATAAAAAAAGATAATGATAATGATTATTTTTCTTCAGAGTTATATCACGATGATAGTTTATATGTTACTCATATAGGAAAGATTTTTGGTCATAACTCTTTAAGTTATAGGAAATGCGATGATAATGGAATTATAGATATATTTTATGGTTTAAATAATAATAATAGAAACTTAGAAATATCTAGTCATTGCTTTCCAAGTTTTGATACAAGAATTTACATTAGTGAAAATGCCACTAACACTCAACATACTGCAGTATTAGTAGTAAAAGAAAATGATCAAGAAGTTTATAGACAAGAAATAAAAGATAATGAAATAGATAATTATTTCCAAGCATTAGCATATAAATTAAAAAATATAATTGAACAAGCAAATAATGGTATAAGAACTTTAAATAATAATATTTTTGAAATGATATTTGAATATCATAAAGGTGTAGCAGAATTTCTAAATATAGTTAATAATAGTATTGATAATAATGAAGTCATTGATATCTTATTTGAAAAATATTTCAGTAATATTACTTTAAGTAAAAATATTGAAACTGAAATGTCTCATCAAAGAAAATTAACATTACCAGATTCAAGAAAAAGTATTCCTAAGCGTGAAGAATAAAAAACAGTCATACATATAAAAATTTTAAATTTATTTTTTCCTTTATTTATAAGGAAAAAATCACAATTTTGATATAAAATTTTAAAAACGTGCCGTTGCGTGTCCTAAAAAAATGTGTTAAAATGGTAATATAGGGTAATTGTAAGAAGGACTAATTTTGAGAGATTTTATCTCTCTTTTTTTGTGTCCTTTTTTTAATTACTCTGTTAGAAAGGAGTGTGACAATATGATTAAAAATTATTTAAACCGTCGGAGACTATAATGGGTCTTAGGGATTTATCTCTAACAAGAAAAGGGTGTGATAACACCATGCTTGATAGATTGAAATTATATTATATGTCATAAGAATCGAGGTGAAAATCTGAAAGAAAAATGGATGTATAAAATAGATGTTCAAAGAAAATTAGGAGTATCAGAAAAACAATTAAATCGTGCTATAAAAGTAATGGAAAAATTTCATTATTTTGAAAATTGGATTTATTATAAATTAGGTCCAAGTAGCGATTTAATTGTTTTTTTAAATTTAGAATTTGTAGATTGGTTGAAACAAGTTTATTTCAATAAACAAGGATTTTATTTAGATAGAGAAATAAACTTTTTAAAAAAACAAATATTAGATATGGAAAACGAACTAAATATTCCACATTTTGAAAAAGTATATCCCTATTTAGATGTTAAAGAACTTCAAGAATATTTTAATAAAAGTAATAGTTCTATTCTAAAAGCCATTGAAAGAATGAATAAGGAATTAAGTTGTAAGTGCTATATGGATGGAAAACTATATATTAAACCTATTGGAGTAAAATGGTTAGACCAAAAATATTATAGAAAGTCTTATATTAAAGAATTATTAAATTATAAACAAAAATTAAATGAAAAGGAGAATAAAAATGACTAAAGTAGATAGAAGAAAGAAAATAAATATAATGTTAAATGATGAAGAAAGAAGAATTATTACAGAAAAAGCAATTGAATATGGATTTGGTCCACATTTAGCTGCTTATGTTAGAAGTGCCTGTATCTATGAAACCGTATATAAAGAAAATATTGAAGGTAGAACTGAGATTCTAGCAAAGATAAGTGAAGTTATTGGTATCGTTAATAAAATAAAATATGAACAAGGTCAGTTGGTTAAAAATATTTTGATTTCTAAAGGCGATATAAAAATGATTGAGGATAACAATAATCTTCTTCATAATGAAATTAAGGATTTAATTAAAACTGTAGAAAACACTTTAAAAATTACTCATATAAAAGAAGTTAAGCAGAAACTAGATACCAAGTAGTTTCTCACTTTTCTTAAAGTATTATTTTGTATTATTTCTCATAGTTTTAAATAAGGGAGAGTGATTATGAATAACAATTATCTTATGGGAAGTAAAGCAGTAAAGAATAAGAATAAAGAAATACTTTTAGAAGTGGCTCTCACTTTAAATAAAGAGTTATTTAATGAAAATAAAATTTCATATAAAATGTTTAAATATACTGAGGAGAATATTTTAAAAGAATTGAAAAGTCGTAATTTAAGTGGTGCTCATTAAATTTATGAAAAATTATGCTATAATGTTTTTAGAAAGGAGAAGAAGAATTGGATTTATATACTGTTCGAAAGCAGTTAAATATGGGAATGCCACTTACAAGTATAAAACTTAGAGTAACGGATTATGCAAGAGTATCAACAGATCATTTAGAACAAAAGAAATCTCTTCAAAATCAAGTGGAACATTTTGAACAATATATAAAGGAAAATCCAAATTGGACTTATGTCAAAGGTTATGTAGATGATGGAATAACTGGTACAAGTGATGTTAAAAGAGATAATTTTATGAAAATGATTGAAGATGCTAGAAGTGGTAAATTTGATTTAATAGTTACTAAAGAAATATCTAGATTTTCAAGAAATACTCTTGATAGTATTAAATATACTAGAGAACTTTTATCTTATGGAGTGGCTGTATTATTTGTAAATGATAATATTAATACTGCTATGCCTGATTCTGAACTTAGGTTAACCATAATGGCATCTATGGCACAAGATGAAATAAGACGTTTATCAGAACGTGTTAAATTCGGTATGAATCGTGCAATAGAACGTGGAGAAATATTAGGTAATGGTTTGCTTTATGGTTATAAAAAAGATAAGGATACTGGAGTATTAAATGCCATAGAGGAAGAAGCAAAAGTTGTTAGAAGAATTTATGAACTATATGCAGTTGAAGAATTAACACTTTCTAAAATTGTTAAAACATTAAATAGTGAAGGTTTAAAAACTTGTCAAGGTAAGAAATGGTGCATATCTACAATTTCACGGATGATAGAAAATCCTAAATATAAAGGATATTATTGTGCAAGAAAATCTGAAATAGTAGATTACATGACTAAAAAGATAAAATACTTTGAAAAAGATGATTGGGTTATCTATGAAGATAAAACAAGAATACCACCAATTATTGATGAGGATTTATGGGATAGAGCTAATAATCGTTTAATATCAAGAAAGAAAGCATTTAGTGAACGAAAAGAAGATAAAAGTATTTATAAAAATAGATATTTATATAGTGCTAAAATATACTGTGGGCAGCATAATACAGTTTTTCATAGAAGAGAGTTTAGAAAAAATAAAAAAGATATTACTTGGGTTTGTTCTGAATATTTAAAAAATGGTAAATCTACCTGTGATTCACCTAATATTAGAGAATCGGAATTAGATGCAATTTTTAAAGATTTAATTTCTAAACTACAAATTGATTCAAATGAAGTTATTGATATTCTTATGAACTATTATAAACATCCAGAAATAGATACTGGTATAGATGAAGAAATAAGTTTAAGAGAAAAAGAAATAAATAATCTTTATGCTAAAAAAGATAAATTATTAGAGCTTAGTTTACAAGGTAGTTTATCAAACACAGAGTTCTACGAAAGGAATAATTCCTTTAATGAAAGAATTAAAGTACTTGATAGTGAACTTAATAAGTTAAAAAATGAAAAAAATGAGTTAAAGGGAACAACTGATAAAACTAAAGAACTTACCGAAATACTAAAACAAAAAGTTAATTCCAAATCTACATTTGATAAAATAATTAGTTCTTTATTACAACGTATCGTAGTATCTAAAATTTGTAATGATAAAAATAATATGGAATTGAATATATTTTTATCTTATAAAGAGAATGATGAAACAAAAAAACTACAACCAATTTTAAGAAATAGTTATGAATTTAAAAGAGGATATGATACACAAGGAACTAAAAGATATAAGGTCAACTACCAAGTGAATTGTTATTTTTGTCTTTAAAAGACATATAATTTTTCACTTGGTGACTTCATTCTCTTACACTAAGTTCAAATAAATTGACAAAATCTCCTGTTCCACCTATAAAAGCGCCTGACATAGATGCGAACTCAATACTAGTATCAACATTTACATTCTTAACTCCAGCTTCTTTTAAAGCCCATTCAAAAGTCATGACCGGCATTCCTCCTTGACGTCCACCGATTACTGTTTTTCCTTCTAAGTCTTTTAATGTAAAATCTTCAATTTTTTCTCTTGAAACAATAAAACTACCATCACGTTTAGTTAATCCAGCAAAATTTACTAAATAATCTTTTTCTCCTTGATTATAAACATAAATAGTTGCCTCACTTCCACAAAAACCAATTTCAACATCACCTGATAAAACAGCTGATGTTACTTTATCTGCTCCTGGTGTTAAAATAAACTCAACTTCTAAACCTTCTTCTTCAAAATAACCTAAAGCATCCGCTAAATATTGTGGTGTATAAAACATCGAATGTGTAACTTCAGCTACTTTTACTTTAGTTAATTTTGAATCATCTTTATTTACTTTACTAATACATATTGCTGTAATAACAATAATTATTAATAAAGCAATTAATGAAATAATAATCTTCTTCAAAAAAAATTCCCCTTTCTACTTCAATAATAGTATATTCGCTCTAGTTAAAATGGTGTTAAGGCATTTGTCATGTAAAGTTTAGTTAAACTCTTTATAAAAAGTCTAATATGTGTTATGATTAAGACGGTGATAGTATGGAATTAAAAGCGTTAAATGATATGCAACGAAAAGCTGTTACAACAACAGAAGGACCACTTTTAGTACTTGCTGGTGCTGGTAGTGGTAAAACTCGTGTTTTAACAACTAGAATTGCATATTTGATAGATGAAGTGGGAATTGACCCTTATAATATTTTAGCTATTACATTTACGAATAAAGCAGCTAAAGAAATGAAAGAAAGAGTAGTAAACATGTTAGGTGATGTTGGAAATAAAATTCAAATCTCAACATTTCACTCTTTAGGGTTAATGATTATTAGACAAAATTATGAAGAAGTTGGTTTAAAATCAAACTTTACAATTATTGATAGTGATGATGCACTTTCACTAATAAAAAAGATTATGAAAGATTTAAATCTTGATATTAAAGAATATAATCCCAAAGCAATCAGAAATAAAATAAGCGGTGCGAAAAATGAACTACTTACTTCTTATGATTATGAAAAGTATGCGAATACAGAATTTGAAGATAAAGTTGTTGCTGTATATCGTAAGTATGAACAAAGATTAGAAGCAAATAACTCTGTTGATTTTGATGATTTACTTATGAAACCAATTCTTTTATTTCGTAAGTATCCTTTAATATTACAAAAATATCAAGAACGTTTCCAATATGTATTAGTTGATGAGTACCAGGATACTAATGAGGCACAATATATATTAACTAAAATGATAAGTGCGAAATATAAAAATATATGTGTTGTTGGAGATAATGATCAATGTTTAATAAGAACTACGTTAGTAAATACGAAACGTGGTCAAAAACGAATTGATCAAGTTAAACCAAATGATTTGATTTTATGTGGTTCAGGTAAAGATAAAGTAAATTATTTTAAAGTTGAAAAAGTCAGTTCTAAAGATTATAAAGGTAAAATAGTTAGAATAAAAACAAAGAGTGGTAAAGTAATTAAGGCTACACCAAATCATATTTTATTTTATAAACCTAAAGAAAAATTAGATAAATATATAGTTTATTTAGCTAAACATGAAATACTTGGTTATTTTATTGGAAGATTAAATAAAGTTAGAAAGAATACTAATAATACAATAAACATTAAAATAAATGATAAAGAAATAGAAAAACTTTGGATTCTTAACGAATTTAATAATCGTAGTGAAGCAATTAATAAGGAAAATTATTATGTAAAAAAATATAGTATTCCTAAAGTAAATCAAGTTGGTTATGGACAAAGTTTATTTATAAGTGATCGTGATTTAGAAATATATAAAAATACAAAATTAGAAGATGTAAATAAATTAATGGCAGATAATTATTTATTTGCTGATTATCCACATAATTATGCTTACTATAATCAAAATTCAAATTTAAATAAAGAAGTATTATTTTTAAATTTCTTTGATTCACAAATAAGAGGAATTAGAGATTATAATTCACATCGTATTTTTTATAAAACTAAAGATAAAAGTAAATATGATAGTCTAGCTAAATTAGGTTGTCCAGTTGTAATAAATAATGATGTTGTAAAATTACAAACAGTTAGAAATGATTATGATGAAACACTAGATTATGTAAAACCAATAGTAGATAATATTGATTCTTTAAAATTAGTTAACAAAATTAGACTAGGAAAAAAAGACATATTTGATTTTATGCCAATTGGTAGTTTAAAACGTGGAATGAGTATTTGTACATATGATGATGAAAAAGTAATTAGTGATGAAATTGTTGAAGTTAAATATTTAAATTATAATGGAAAAGTTTATGACTTAGAAATTCCAAGTTTAAGAAATTATGTGGCTAATGATGTTTTTGTTCATAATTGTATATATTCTTGGCGTGGATCAAATTATAAAAATATTTTAAATTTTGAAAAAGATTACGATAATCCAGAAGTAATTATGCTTGAAGAGAATTATCGTTCAACAGGTATTATTTTAAAAGCAGCCAATGATGTTATTAAAAATAATAAGTTACGTAAAGATAAAAATTTATGGACTAGTAATGAAGATGGTTTAAAAATTAATTATCACCGTGCTTATGATGAAAAAGATGAAGCTTATTTTGTATCAAAAGAAATAGGTAAACTAATAAAAGAAGGAGTACCTAAAGAAGAAATTGCTGTATTATATCGAACTAATGCTCAATCTCGTAATATGGAAGAAGCTTTACTTAGAGATAATATACCATATAAAGTTATTGGAAGTTTTTACTTTTACAACCGAAAAGAAATAAAAGACTTGATTAGTTACTTAAAATTGATATATAATAGTTATGATGATACTAGCTTGATTCGTGTTATCAATACTCCAAAAAGAGGAATTGGTTTAAAAACGATTGCTAAATTACAAGAACAAGCAACATTAGAAAATAAAAGTTTGTTTGAAGTAATTAGTAGTGGTAAAGAACTAGAGTTTAAAAAGATAATTTTAGAATTAAAAGAAGAAATGGAAAATTCTAGTTTAACTGAGTTAGTAGAATTAGTTCTAGATAAAAGTGGTCTTAGAAAAGAACTTGAGAGTGAAAAGACAATTGAAGCTGAAGTTAGGTTAGAAAACTTAGAGGAATTTAAGTCTATAACTAAATCATTTGAAGAAGAACATGGAATTATTTCACTAGGTGAATTCTTAAGTGAAATTAGTTTAGTTTCTGATGTTGAAGAACATAAAAATAGTGATGACGTAGTAACACTTATGACTACTCATTCAGCTAAAGGTTTAGAGTTTGATAATGTATTCTTAATTGGTGTTGAAGAAGGAATTTTACCACATGGTAATTCAATGTTTGATCAAGACCAAATTGAAGAAGAAAGACGACTTTGTTATGTAGCAATTACTCGAGCTAAAAAAAGATTATGGCTTGTAAATGCTAAGAGAAGAACTATTTATGGAATGGAAAGTTGTAATCCACCATCTAGATTTATTAATGAAATAAGTCCTGAATATATTGAAACTGATGAAGAACCTAAAGAATTTGTTAGTAGAGTTAAACCAAGTAATTTAGTTTCTAATGATGTAGATTATACAGTAGGGGATCATGTTGTTCATGAAAAATTTGGAACTGGTGTTATAGTTAGTATAGATAAATCAATAGTTACTATTGCATTCGCACATCCAATAGGAATTAAAAAGATTTTAAAAGGACATAAGAGTATAAGGAAGGAGTAGTTTTATGTTAGAGAGTATTGAAAAGTTTTTTAATAATATTATGGAGCCAATTAAAGATTTGCTTTCAAAAGATTCACATAGTGTTTTCTTTGTTATTTTATTTTTTATAGGTGTGCTTATTTTCTTCTTCACATATGAAACACTACATAAGGATAAATAATATGAAAGTAAGAAAATTAGTTATTCCTGTTGCTGGATTAGGAACAAGATTTTTACCAGTAACCAAAGCTGTTCCAAAAGCAATGATGCCTATATTAGATAAACCAGTAATTCAATATACCCTTGAAAGTGCGATTAAAAGCGGTATTACTGATGTTTGTATTATTCTAAATCATAACCAAGATTTAATTAAAGATTATTTTAGTCATAATTTAGAATTAGAAAGAAAGTTAATTGAAGAAGGAAAAAGTAAAGTATTAGATTCACTTAATTATATAATTGATAATTTAAATATTACTTATATTTATCAAGAAGAACCACTTGGTAGTGGACATGCAGTTATGCTTGCTAAAGATTTTGTTGGTAAAGAACCATTTATGGTAATGTATGGTGATGGCTTCTTTTTAGGAAAATATCCTATATGTATGGATTTACAAAAAGCCTATACTATGTATGATGCTAATATTATTGGGGCTAGTGAAGTAGAACTTCAAGAAGTAAATAAATATGGTATGTTAATATTAGATGAACATGATTCTGAACGAATTTTAGGTGTTGTTGAAAAGCCATCACTTCGTGAAACACCATCACTACTTGCTAGTAATGGAACATACATTTTAAAGCCAAGTATTTTTAAAGAATTAGAAAAAATTAAAAAAAATGGTGGTGAATATTTATTCACTGATGCATTATTTAGATTAATGCGTAAAGAAGAATTTTACGTTGGTAGAACAGATAATACATTCTATGATATTGGAAATATGAATGGTTATTTAAAAGCTAATAATGCTGCCTATAAATTTTTAAAGTAGAATTATCTACTTTTTTTTGTTATAATTAAAATGAGGTAATATTATGAATATACAGTTAAATGAATTTGAATTGATTAAATATAATAATGAAGATTATAGACAAGCTAGTTTTATTAATGAATTAGGTAAAGATCAAAATTTAGTTGATAATTTAGAACTTGATAGTTTAAATGCAACTAATTTTAATAAAATGGATTTAGTTAATCCTAATTATTATTTAGTTAAATTAAAAGAAAATTATATTGGAGTTTTAATAATTGACTTATATAAAAATAATACTGAAGCTGAGATTAGATATGCCATCAGTAAAAAACATCGTGGTAATAATTATGCTTCTAAAGTTTTAGTTTTAATAAGTAAATATTTATTTGAAAATGTTGGTGATTTAAAATCAATAGATTTATATATTGATTCTAAAAATGTTTATAGTATAAATACAGCTTTAAAATCTGGTTATAAAGAAGTTGGAAGTAGTGTTTATACACGTAATAGGTAGTTTAAAAAACTATCTTTTTTTGATATAATGATAAAGGTGATAAAAATGATCGAAACACGTATGAAAGAACTTATAGAAATATTAAATCAAGCTAATTATAATTATTATGTTTTAGATAATCCAACAATTACCGATCAAGAATATGATAAATATTTAAGAGAATTAATTAAGTTAGAAACTAAATATCCTGAGTTAAAACAAGAAAATTCACCAAGTGAACGAGTTGGGGGAACAGTAATTGATTCTTTTAATAAAATTGTTCATGAAGTTCCAATGATGAGTTTAAGTAATGTTTTTAATGAAAGTGAAATTATTAATTTTGATGATAAAATAAAAAAAGAAGTACCTAATCCTAGTTATGTAATGGAACTTAAAATTGATGGGTTATCTGTCTCATTACTTTATAAAAATGGTAAATTAGTTAGAGGCGCAACTCGTGGTGATGGTGTGACTGGTGAAGATATTACTCATAATGTTAAAACAATTAAGAGTATTCCTCTAACTTTAAATAGACCACTTGATATTGAAGTACGTGGAGAAATATATATGAGTAAAAAATCATTTAATGATTTAAATGAAAAAAGAATTAAAGATGGTGAAGAACCTTTTGCTAATCCACGTAATGCAGCTGCTGGTAGTGTTAGACAATTAGATAGTAGTATTGCTGCTAGTCGTAATTTAGATGCTTTTTTATATCACTTACCAGAAGCAGAAAAATATGATATTCATACCCAAAGTGATGCATTAGAATTTATGAAAAGTTTAGGTTTTGTTGTCAATCCAAATATAAAATTAGTTCATAATATTGACGAACTTTTGACATTTACTAATTATTGGACAGATCATCGTGATGAACTTCCATATGAAATAGATGGTATTGTTATTAAATTAAATGATTTAAATTCACAAAAGAAATTAGGTTTTACAGCTAAATATCCAAAATGGGCAACTGCTTATAAGTTCCCAGCAACCCTTGTTTTAACTAAATTAAAAGATATTAAGTTTACAGTTGGTCGTACTGGTCAAGTAACACCTAATGCTATATTAGAACCAGTTATTCTTATGGGAAGTACAATTTCCAAAACAACTTTACATAATGAAGATTATGTTATTGAAAGAGATATTAGAATAGGGGATACAGTTGCTATAAAAAAAGCGGGAGATGTTATTCCAGAAGTTGTCAAAGTAATTGAGGAACGAAGAGATGGAAGTGAAATTCCATTTGAAATGACAAAGGTTTGTCCAATTTGTGGTTCTATGTTGGTAAGAAAAGAAGAACAAGCTGCTTATTATTGTGTTAATGAACATTGTGATGCGAAGAAAATAGAAGGATTAATTCATTTTGTAAGTAGAAATGCCATGAATATTGATGGTTTTGGTGATCGTATTATTGAAGACTTTTATAATATGGGTTATTTAAAAAGTGTAGTTGATTTCTATAATTTATATAAATTTAAAGAAGAGTTAATGGAACTTGAAGGTTTTGGTGAAAAGAGTATTAATAACTTACTTGAAAGTATTGAAAATAGTAAGAAAAACTCTTTAGAACGTTTATTATTTGCTTTAGGCATTCGTTATGTTGGAAATAAAACAGCTAAAATTCTTGCTCAAAACTTTAAATATATGGATAACTTAAGTAAACAAAGTTTTGATAATTTAAGTAAAGTTAAAGATATTGGTGATGTAATTGCGAAAAGTGTAGTTGATTATTTTAATAATGAAAATAATTTAAAAATAATTAATGATTTAAAAGAGTTAAATATTAATATGAAATATTTAGGAGCTGACGTTTTAACTGAAACAGAATTTAGTGGAAAAACATTTGTTTTAACTGGTTCATTAAAAAATACTACTCGTGATGAAGCTAAAGAAATAATTGAATCTTTAGGTGGAAATGTAACTGGTTCAGTTAGTAAGAAAACAAATGTAGTTATAACAGGAGCTAATCCTGGTAGTAAGTATGATAAGGCAATCAAATTAGGTATTACAATTTGGGATGAACAAGAATTTATAGATAAAGTAAATGAGTATAAATAGTGTATTTATACTTTTTTTATTTTTTTAATTAATTTTATTGACTAATTTTATTGACGAATGTATGTTCGTGTGATATAGTGTGTTTAGAAATTGTCATTAAGGTTGTTTTTCTTATTTAATATACTTTACATAATTGTCGATTAATATATTAAATATGGAGAATATTACTTTATGGTAAGGGGGAATATATGAATAATATTGATAATTATAACGAAACAATTTTTGAAAAAATAAAGCAAGTAGATGAATATGGTAATGAATATTGGAAGGCAAGAGATTTAATGCCATTACTTGAATATAGTAAATGGGAAAATTTTCACAATGTTATTAAAAGAGCCATGATTGCTTGTAAAGCTAGTAATAATAATGTTTATAATCACTTTCCTGAGTTCAGGAAACCGATAGTTGGTGGTAATGGAAACGTTCAAAATGTAATCGATTATCATTTATCAAGATATGCTTGTTATTTAATAGTTCAAAATGCTAATCCTAAGAAGAAGGCTGTTGCTTTAGGACAAACATATTTTGCAGTTCAAACTAGGAAACAAGAAATTAGTGAATTAGAATATTCAAAATTATCTGAGGATGAAAAAAGATTATATACTAGAATTTTAGTTAATAATAAAAATAAGTATTTATTTAAAACAGCAACAGATGCAGGTGTTAAAAATTTTGGTAAATTTAATAATTATGGTTATAAAGGTCTTTATAATGGTGAAACTGCTAAAGATATTGCTAAAAGAAAAAAAATTAGTGAAAAAGAAGATATTTTAGATTATATGGGTAGTGAAGAATTGGGTGCTAATTTGTTTAGAATAACACAGACAGAAGCTAAGTTAAAAAAAGATCATGTTAATAATGAAGAAGATGCTTGTACTACACATTTTAAAGTAGGTAAGACTGTTCGAAAAGCTATTAAAGAACTAGGAGGAAATATGCCTGAAACATTAGAAACGCCAAATAAATCAGTTAAAGAATTAGAAAAAGAAGAACTGTTAAAAATGTAGTTTACAGTTTTGTCGGAAAATATATTAAATATGAAGAATGTTACTTACATGGTATAATAATATAAGAAAGAAGGTATATAAATGTTAGATAATGTTGAAGCAATTCATCATAGTAGTATTAAAATTAATAATGTCTTTATTGATCCTTTTGAACTTAATGAAGATTATGATAATGCTGATTACATATTTATAACACATAGTCATTATGATCATTTTAGTGAAAAAGATATTTTAAAAATAAAAAATGATAATACTATTATTGTTATTCCTAAAGATTTAAATGATTCTGTATTAAAATTAGGATTTAGTGAAAGTAAAGTTATATGTGTGGAACCAAATAAAGAATATAATATTGGTGGTATAAGTTTTAAAACAATACCAGCTTATAATATAAATAAAGCATTTCACCCTAAAGTAAATAATTGGGTAGGTTATATAATAACTATTAATGATATTAGATATTATATTACTGGTGATACGGATAATACAATTGAAGCTAGAAATGTATCATGTGATGTTGCATTTGTACCAGTTGGTGGAACTTTTACAATGACTTATGAAGATGCAGCAAGCTTAGTTAATGAAATAAAACCAGCAATTGCCATTCCAATTCATTATGGAAGTATTGTTGGTAGTGAGAGTGATGCTATTCATTTTGTTAAACTATTAGATAAAAACATTGAAGGAAAAATATTAATGAAATATTAATTTACACTTTTGTCGAAAGATATGTTAAATATGAAGAATGTTACTTTTTGTAAAAGAAAATAAAAAATTTGTGAAATTGCTTATTTTTTTATTTATTTATGTTATACTATTACTGTGTTAATAAGGAGGCTATATTATGGAAGCTTGGAGAAATTTTAAAGGAACAAAATGGCAAAAAGAAATAAATGTTGAAGACTTTATTGTAAATAATTATACACTATATGAGGGAGATGATACTTTTTTAGCTCCTATAAGTGATAAAACTTGTGTTATTTTGGATAAAGTTAATAAGTTAAAAGAAGAAGAATTAAAAAAAGGTGTATTAGATGTTGAAACAAATATTATGTCAGGAATAGATGAATTTGAACCTGGATACATCGATAAAGATAATGAAGTTATTTTTGGACTTCAAACTGATAAACCATTAAAGAGAATTGTTAATCCATATGGTGGAATGCGTATGGTTTATCAAGAATTAGATGCTTATGGTTATAAATTGAATCCTGATGTTGATAAATATTTTAATAAATATCGTAAGACACATAACGAAGGTGTTTTCGATGCTTATCCAGAAGATGTACGTAAAGCACGTCACGTTGGGTTATTAACGGGATTACCAGATGCTTATGGTCGTGGTCGTATCATTGGTGATTATCGTCGTGTAGCTTTATATGGTATTGATTACTTAATCGAAGAAAAGAAACGTGATTTAGCTAATATTACTGGTGATATGTTAGAATCTACAATTCAATTAAGAGAAGATGTATCAGAACAAATTAAAGCTTTAAATTTAATTAAGTCTATGGCTGGTAGATATGGTTTTGATATTTCTAAACCTGCTACTAATGCGAAAGAGGCTATTCAATGGTTATATTTTGCTTATTTAGCCGCTGTTAAAGAAAATAATGGAGCAGCAATGTCTTTAGGTAGAACTTCTACTTTCTTAGACATTTATATTGAAAGAGATTTAAAAGAAGGTTTAATTACTGAAGATGAAGCACAAGAGTTAATTGATCAATTTATTATTAAACTTCGTTTAGTTAATCATTTACGTACTCCAGAATATAATGAATTATTTGCTGGAGATCCAACTTGGGTTACAGAATCTATTGGTGGTATGGCTGATAATGGTAAACCACTTGTAACAAAAAACTCATTTAGATATTTAAATACATTAATTAATTTAGGTTCATCACCAGAACCAAACATGACAGTTTTATGGTCAAATGATTTACCACAAAACTTTAAAAAGTATTGTGCTAAAATATCTATTTTAACTGATTCTATTCAATATGAAAATGATGATATTATGAGACCAATTCATGGTGATGATTATGGTATTGCTTGTTGTGTTTCAGCTATGACTATTGGAAAACAAATGCAATACTTTGGCGCTCGTTCAAATTTAGCTAAAGCACTTCTTTATTCTATTAATGGTGGTGTTGATGAAGTTAAAGGCGGTTTAATCATTGAAGGTATTGATAAAATGCATGATCAATATTTAGACTATGATAAAGTTCGTAAATCATATTCACTAGTTTTAAAGAAACTATCTAAAACTTATGTTGATGCAATGAATATAATTCACTATATGCATGATAAATATGCTTATGAACGTGGGCAAATGGCATTACATGATACTAATGTTGAAAGATTGATGGCTTTTGGTGTAGCTGGACTTTCAGTAGTTGCAGATTCTTTATCAGCTATTAAATATGCTAAAGTAAAACCAATTCGTAATGAAGAAGGAATTGCTGTTGATTTCGAAATAGAAGGTGATTTCCCAAAATTTGGTAATGATGATGATCGTGTCGATGATCTTGCTAAAGAAGTTGTTGAAGAATTTATTGCTGATTTAAGAGAACACCCATTAATTAGAAATGCTGTTCATACATTATCAATCTTAACTATTACTTCAAATGTTGTATATGGAAAGAAAACAGGAGCTACACCTGATGGAAGAAAAGCTGGTGTTGCATTCGCTCCAGGTGCAAATCCAATGCATGGACGTGATGAACATGGTGCATTAGCTTCACTTAATTCTGTTGCTAAAATTCCATATGCTAATGTATGTGAAGATGGTATTTCAAATACATTCTCAATCGTACCTAATGCTTTAGGTCATTCATTAGAAGAAAGAATTGATAATTTAGTCAAATTAATGAATGGTTACTTTAAACAAGGTGCGCATCATTTAAATGTTAATGTATTTAATCGTGAAACATTAGTAGATGCAATGGAACATCCAGAAAAATATCCAACTTTAACAATTCGTGTTAGTGGATATGCTGTACGTTTTAATAGATTAAGTCGTGAACAACAATTAGAAGTTATTTCAAGAACATTCCATGGTGAAATTTAATGGAAGGTTATATTGAGTCAATTGAAACTATGGGCCTAGTGGATGGCCCAGGTATAAGATTTGTTGTTTTCATGCAAGGGTGTCCACTTAGGTGTTTGTATTGTCATAATCCAGAAACATGGTCTTTTGAACATAAAAATTCAATTAAACCAGAAGATTTGGTAAAACAAATATTAAAATATAAAAATTATTTTGATGATGGTGGAGGTGTAACTTTCTCTGGCGGAGAGCCTCTTGGACAGCCTGAATTTTTATTAGAATGTCTGAAATTATGTAAACAAAATAATATTCATACATGTTTAGATACATCTGGTGTTGGAACTAAACTTTTAGATGAAATATTAGATTATACAGATTTAGTAATTTTAGATATTAAAGCAGTTGACCCTAAAGAATATGAATATATTACATCTAAAAATAATGAAACATATTTAAAATTTTTAGATTTATGCCAAACTAAAAACAAAAAAATGTGGTTAAGACAAGTAATTGTTCCTGGAATAAATGATGATGTTGAACATATAAATAAATTTAAAGAATTTATTAAACCATTAAAAAATATAGAAAATATAGAATTACTTCCATATCACTTATATGGAGTAGAAAAATATAAAAAGCTTGGAATTAAATATCGATTAGATGGTGTTAAACCAATGGATACTGAAAAATGTAGAAAGTTACAAGATCTTTTAACAAAATAAAAACTTTTCCTTTTTTGGAAAAGTTTTATTTTGTAAGTATTTCATCAACTATACCATATTCTAAAGCTTCTTTTGCATCCATAAAATTATCTCGTTCGGTATCACGTTCAATAATTTCTAATCTTTGTTTAGTGTTTTTAGATAAGATACTATTTAATTTATCCTTTAATTTTAATATACGTTCAGCAGCAATTTTAATTTCGGTTGCTTGACCTTGAGCTCCGCCTAAAGGTTGATGAATCATTACTTCACTATTTGGTAAACAATATCTTTTTCCTTTGGTTCCACTTGATAATAGAAAGGCAGCCATACTTGCAGCCATACCAACACATATTGTTGAAACATCACTTTTAATTAAATTCATTGTATCATATATAGCCATTCCTGATGTAATGCTACCTCCAGGTGAATTAATGTAAATGTGAATATCATCATTATTTAAAGAATCTAAATATAAAAGTTCAGCAACAACACTATTCGCACTCGCATCATTAATCTCGCCACTTAAAATAATAATTCGATCCTTTAATAATCTTGAATATATATCATAAACTCTTTCACCATGATTACTTTTTTCAATAACAGTTGGTACTAAATTCATAAAAATTCCTCCTCAATAATATAATAGAAAAAAATGCTTAAATTTATTCAATAAAAAAAGTGACAAAATATAATAAATTTGGTAAAATATATAAAGATAGAGAAGAGGGGTATTATGGCTGGTAAAATAGTTGTTACTTATAAAAATCGTGATCAAATGGAATTTGATAAAGGTGTAACACTTTATGAAGTTAGTAAACACTTTCAAAACTATTATAATTATCCTATTATAGCTGCTAGATTAGATAATGATATTGTTGGTTTAAATGAAACTATAACACGAAATAGTGATGTAAAGTTTTATGATCGTAGTTCTTATCACGGAAATAGTACTTATGGTAGAACTTTACAATTTATTTTAATTGTTGCAGTTGAAGAATTATTTAATGAAAAAGCGGAAGTTACTATTGAACACTCTATAGATAAAGGTTTTTATTGTGAAATTGTCGGAGTAGAAATAGATGAACCACAAATAAAAAAACTTGAAGAACATATGAAAGAAATAGTAAAAACAAATAAATTAATTTCAAAATTAAGTGTATCTAGGTTAGAAGCTATAAAATATTTTAAAGCTAAGAAACAATTTGTAAAATCAAGAAATTTAAAATATACAAGTAATACATATATTAATATTCATGAGCTAAATGGAGTATATGATTATTTTTATGGTGATTTAGCTTATAGTACCGGAGTAATAGATGATTTTAAATTAACATATATAAAAGATAATGGTTTCGTTGTAAGTTTTCCTGATGTATATAATCCAGAATGTACATTAGATTATAAACATCATAAAAGATTATTTGACACATTCTTAAATTATACAAAATGGGGTAGAACTGTTAAAGTAAGTAATGCAGCTGATTTAAATGATATTGTATCACGTGGTGAATATGGTGATTTAATTAGATTATCAGAAGCTTACTATAATTCTCAACTTTCAAATATATCAGAAAAAATATATCAAGCAAAAGATCGTATAAAACTTATTTTAATTGCAGGTCCATCATCAAGTGGTAAAACAACTTCTTCAAAAAAATTAGAAATATATTTAAGAAGTAGAGGTATTTATACATATCGAATTTCTATAGATGATTATTTTAAAGATAGAGAAGAGACACCAATAAATAGTAAAGGTGAGCCAGATTTTGAAAGCTTAAATGCAATAGATGTAACAAAATTTAATCTAGATTTATCTAAACTATTAAATGGAGAAAAAGTATTACTACCAGAATATAATTTTATATTAGGAAAAAAAGAGTATAAAAAAAGATGGTTACAATTAAAAGAAAATGAAATGATTATAATAGAAGGATTACATAGTTTAAATGATGATTTAACACCAATTATTGAAAGAAGAGCTAAATATAAAATTTATTTAAGTCCTCTTACACAATTAAATATAGATCCTCATAATCGAATTCACACTAGTGATATTAGAAAATTAAGAAGAATAGTAAGAGATAATAAATTTAGAGGCTATAGTGCTTCTGAAACATTAAAAATGTGGAAAAATATACGTTATGGAGAAGAACAATATATATTCCCATTTCAAGATCACAATGATTCAATAATTAATTCGGCATTATTATATGAGATTGGGGTACTTAGAACATATGCTGAGCCATTACTTTATTCAGTACCTCCAACTGACTCTAATTATCCAGAAGCAATACGACTTATAAATTTACTTAGAAACTTCTTAACAATACCATCTGAAGAAGTACCAGAAGACTCTATATTAAGAGAATTTATTGGTAATAGTTGTTTTTATTAAACTACAATTTTTGTAGTTTTTTTATATTTATGTAGAAACTTTAGTTATGTAGAAAGCTAATGAAAAAAGACTTAAAAATAAGACTTTTTGCTTAAAAACTTTCTACATAACTTTTTTGTTAAAATTGTATTGTATTCA
>CALVZI010000013.1 GCA_944372485.1 uncultured Bacilli bacterium | reverse complement strand
ATTTTATGCATTTTTAAATGCGTAAAATCGAGCGGGCGGGCAAAGAATAATTTTTCAAAAGAAAAAGGAACTAATTAAGAAATTATTTTAATTTATTTTTAGGAATTAATCAAAAATTATTGACATACTATTTTCTTAAAATCATTTTTTCTAAGCATATTCTTATTTCTTTTTCATTAAAAGGTTTATTTAAAACATCAACTATTGGATAATTAAATACCCTATCAATTGAATCTTTAGTGTCATCCCCAGTTAAAATACAAACAGGTATTTTATAAAATAAATTATGATTTTTAAAAACTTCTAAAACTTGAAAACCATTAAAATTAGGCATATTTAAATCTAAAAACATCCCTACAAATTCACTATCAAAATTATTTCTAACAGCTTCAATAGCTTCACTTCCATCTTTAGCAACTATAACATTATATTCATCTTTAAACATTTTAGCAGCAAAAGTTGTAATAATACTTGAATCATCAACTATCAACAATATTTTCATATAATCTACCTCTATAGCAATTATACCATATTTTTTAAAAATTTGTTCTTCATTTGTAAAAAAAAAGATAAAAAACTATTTAGTGTGAATTGAAAAAGTAAATTCCAGTTTCAATATTTGAAAACTGAATTTAATCTTACATCAAATTCCAGTTATAAATTTGTAAGACTAAATTCTTTTTTATATAATAATTCCCATGGGTGTTTCAACTTTGAAAGTGAGGTATATTACATGTCAAAACAAATATATGATAATAAACATTTAACACTTGATGAAAGAAAAATTATTCAAGCTGGAATTGAAAATCGTTCTAACAAAGTTGATATTGCTAGAACTATAGGAAAGGATCCTACTACTGTTGCTAAAGAAATTAGAAAACATAGAACATATAAACCAAGAAATCAATTTATTTATCCTTCTATTTGTATTCATAGACAAGAATGTGGTGGTTGTAAAAGACAATGCCCTAGATATGAAGAAATAAAATGTAATAAACGAGATAGATCTCCTGGTGCTTGTAATAAATGTCCTAAAATGGCTACTTGCCATTTAGATAAATATTTTTATTATGCCACTACCGCTGATAAAGATTATAAATTTGATTTAGTTGATTTTAGACAAGGAATTAATATGACTACTTTAGAAGTTAAAGAACTAGCTGGGATTCTTAAACCTTTATTAGATCAAGGTCAATCCCTTTATCAAATTAAGTCTTCTCACAAAGAAATTAAACAATGTATTAAAACACTTTATAATTACATTGAAATGGGTGTTTTTAAAAATTATGGTATTGATAATTTTTCTTTAAAAGAAAAAGTGAATCGTAAACAATTCAACAATAAATACAAGAAAAGAAAAGAACCTGCTAATTATGAAAATCATAAATATAAAGATTATTTAAAATTTAAAGAGGAAAATCCAGAAGTCCCTACTACCGAAATGGACACAGTTTTAAATTCTCAATCTGGACCATATATCCAAACTTTTTATTTTGAAGGTTCTGGAATTATAATTGGTTTTATTCACGAAAACAAGACATCTGAGTCAATGTCTAAAACGTTAGATAATTTAGAAAACAAATTAGGACATGATTTATATAGAGAGTTATTCTCTTTAATTCTTACTGATAGAGGTGTAGAGTTTGAAAAAGTTGATTTATTCGAATTTAATCAAGATACTGGTGAATTTAGAACAAATATTTTTTACTGTGATGCATATCGTTCCAGTCAAAAACCACATGTTGAAAATACACATAATTATATTAGAGATATTATTCCAAATGAAATAGATATATCTAATATTACTCAAAATGATTTGGATTTAATGTTTTCACATATTAACTCTACTCCTAGAAATTCTTTAAAAGGTAAAACACCTTATGAAGTTTTTTGTTTTATGATGAGTACTTTTGATAATCCAGAAAGAGGAAAAGAAATTCTTAACTCATTAAATATTAAAGAAATAAAAAGAGATGAGGTCGTCCTAAAACCTTATCTCCTAAGACATAATAAGAATAAATAAATTCTTTTATGTATCATAGAAACACCCACATAATTCAATAATAATAAACATTTAACAAAAGGAATTTAGTCTTACATTTTTAAAAATTCTATAGCCTTTTGTGTTTTTGGCGTGGAAAAATTTCTAATACATTCTATATATTACACTAATTTTTATAAAATTTCAAATTAATCAAACACTAAAAAACGCCCGTATTATGGACGTTTCTCTTACATTTCCATTTCACTTTATGAAACTGGAATTTACTTTTTTAATTCACGAATTTATAATATTTTTAAAGATATTTTTTTTCTAGCATATACTTTTTTAGGTGATTATATGGCTAAAAATACATTTGTAAAATCAACTATTATATTAATTATTGGTGGTGCTATAACAAAAGTCTTAGGTATGTTTATAAGAATTGTCTTAACTAGATTAATTGGTACTGAAGGAATAGGTTTATATATGCTTATTACACCAACTTTTATGCTTTTTATAGCTTTAGCTCAACTAGGTTTTCCTATTGCAATATCAACACTTGTTGCCAGCAATAAAAAAAACAATAAGAATTTAATTTTAAGTATTGTTCCTATTGCTTTAATTATAAATGTAATAGTTTTATTATTAATTATATTTGGTAGTAAATTTCTCGCAACCAATCTTCTTCATGAAGAAAGATGTTACTACGCTTTAATGGCCATTGGATTTGTTTTACCGTTTATAAGTATTTCAAGTATTATGCGTGGATACTTTTTTGGTAAAGAAAAAATGTTCCCACATGTCCTATCTAATATATGTGAAGATATATTAAGATTAATTGTTTTAAGCATTGGAATCCCCTACTTTTTAAAAATAGGTATAGAATATGCAGTGGCTTTTGTTATTTTATCAAATATTTTTAGCGAATTAATTTCAATTACAATTTTATTTATTTTCTTACCTAAAAAATTTAGTATAAAAAAAGAGGATTTTATTCCTCAAAAACAAAACATTAAAGATGTTTTTAGTATAAGTATTCCAGCTACCAGTAGTCGTTTAATTGGAAGTATCGGCTCTTTTTTAGAACCAATCATTTTAACTTTTATATTACTAAAAATTGGCTATAGTAATGAATTTATGTTAAGAGAATATGGAATATTAAATGGTTATGTAATGCCTCTTCTTTTGATGCCATCATTTTTTACCATGGCAATTTCGCAAGCTCTAATTCCAACCGTAAGTAAAGCTTATTATAACAATAATAAAAAATATGCAAGATATAAATTAAAACAAGCAATTATGTTTTCACTTATGATTGGTATACCAGTTACAATTGCTTTTGAATTAATACCTAAATTTGCCTTAAAATTTATATATAATACTAATGAGGGAATAACCTATTTAAAAGTATTAGCTCCAATATTCTTAATATTTTATGTTCAAGCACCACTTACTGCAACTCTTCAAGCAATGGGAAAAGCAAAAGAAGCAATGTCTGGTACTTTAGAAGGAATTATTATTAAAACTATTTTACTAATTGTTTTAACATTCTTAAAAATTGGAATGTATGGTCTAATTATTGCTTGTTCTGTAAATATAATATATGTAACAGCGCATCAATATAAATTCGTAAAAAAATATTTAAAATCGTGATATAATTAATTTGGAGTGAACAATATGAGAGAGATAACAATAAGTGAGATTGCGGAAGATTTTTATCAAGTAGTTGACTTACTAGAACAATGTGCAAATACCGAAAAGGATAAAATACTTCCACAAAATCAAGATTTATTTGAAAAAACATTTAAACAATATATTGATAAATATAACTTAGAAGATACTACAGCTAGATTAATTTGGTATTGTTTTGAAGAAAAAAATTTTAATTATAAAAGCTGTGTTAAAATTATACAAAATATGTTTTTTATTCCTGTAAGCGAGAATTATTTAGGGATTATTAGAGAAAGATTTCCTTTACTTACTAAAGAGGAAAGAGCTATTGTTTTTGAAAGTTGTTATTCAAAAATAAATAAAAATTTCAAATATGGTTATATAAAAAATCATAACAGTAAAGAACAACATTTATTTAAGACTTTTTGTAATATAAACGAATTTGACAAAATTAATAATTTTAATAACTTTAATAATTTAAAAAAAGAATTTAAAAATATTAGTTTAAAAAATAGAAAAATTTTATTGTTGCTTTTAAAAAGTCAAAGA
>CALVZI010000012.1 GCA_944372485.1 uncultured Bacilli bacterium | reverse complement strand
ATTTTGTTCCATTTTCACTTGTTTCTACTACTCGATAATTTCTTCCTGCATATGTTACATATTCACCTATCTGACTATTATCTTTTAACGTTCCTGTTACACCACTACTCTTATCTTCGAACATATAGGGATCAGTTAGAGTACCATTACCTCCGGTAATGGTTATTTCAGATGAAACATTTATAACTGGACGCAAGCCGCGCGCATCCGACACAGAATTGTTGCGCGCAATACCACCAGAGGCCACACCCCAAGCATTACTGGCACTATATGGTGTTATTGTCCAAAAAATTTGTGAATTTACTAAATAACTTGATGAACCACTTGCTAAATTATATTCATCTAATGATAATAAACCTACATAATGTGGGATTTTTGATAAATTATTTGTACATGTTGTTCGTGCTGAAGTATCATCAGTTGTTATTTCACTACACCATGTTTGTTGTACTAACATTTCTTTATTTTTTAATTTTGGATAAAAATAATTATTTAACCAATCACTTGCATAACTACTATCATATTGTTCTGCAGTATCTTCTGCTCCCCATGGGATTGCTGTTACATTTTCTTCGGTAATCATACGAATACTACCATCGGCATTCTTTCCCATGATTCGCCACATAAATCCATTAAACCATATATAGTTTGGATCAATTGGTTTCATACTAAACAATTCATTTGATGTCGTCCCAAACACTAATTCAAAAGCAGTATCAACTCCGGCTGATGCTAAATCATCTTCAGTTGCTCCCGCCTCATTAAACGCCCAATCTTCAAAATTTTCAGGAATAAATTGTCCTTCTTCTGTAAAAAATTTAGAATTTATAATTTCAGTAGAATCTAATCCAGGTGCCCCTTCTAAGCCATCATAAAACACTTGTTTTCCATCCTTTGTGCCACCTTTTATATATGTTCCACCCATATAATTATATGTCTGACCATTAATTAATAATTCTGTCGTTACACTTTCTGATGTTTTTTCTCCTGGTTCAGGTTCCGGAGCATTTCCACTATCTTGTGTAAAGTTAAGTCTTAGTGTTAATTGTTTTGATTCTTCTGGTAGGCTTGTTGCACTAGAATCAAATGTTACTTTTACTTTAAATGTTATTTTTTGATTTACTTCAAGTTTGGTATACCTTGTTATTCCACTTATTTTAAATTTTATATCTGTAGGTTCTTTCTCATTTGCCTCATCTATTCCTTCTATAGATTCTAAGTATGCATTTAATTTACCTTGATTTTGTACCGTAACATTATATTCTGCACTACTTCCTGGTTTTTTTAAATCTACCTGAAAAGTTGCAGTTGTTGGAGCTGTTATTTCTTTATTAACTGTAGTTGCAGAATTAATTGTTCCTTCCTGTATATCAGTGAACACTACTTTAAAATCACTTGTAATACTTGATGTACCATTTATTTTTAAATAACTACTTAAAGCTGAATAACCAATAGTCATTCCTACTACCATTACCATTAAAATTGCTATAATAATATTCTTTCTTTTTCTAGCTCTCATACGCATTGGTATCATCTCCTATTATTAATTTTAAGTTAATCAGTTTGTTTTGTCAATAGAGTTTTGTGTAAGATTTTGTAAAAAAAACATATAAGCTAAAATACTTATATGCATAATACTATTTTCTATTTAATTCATATAAATCAGGTACTAAGAAACATCTAGTAAGTTCTAAAGCTTCTGAATCTTTTTTATCAAATATATAAGTTTTATTTTGATATACATCTTGTCCACTTAAAATATATTTAGCATATTCATACATCATTAGATATCGTCCACAATTTAGAGTTTCTAAATAATCTAATTTATCAATTAATAAACTATTAATAATAATAATTTTTTGACGCATTTCTGGATTAACTAAACAAGCACTTTCTGTTCTTTTATCTACAGCAATTGTTCTTACTGAAAATCCTTCTTTTTTTAAGAATGGTATAACATCAAAATATGGACTTTTTATTTTATGTTTTTTTAAAGTTTTTAACGCCAATATATTTAACTCATTTTTTGTGAATTCTTTCATCTAACCAACTCCTATTATAAATTATACCACATAAAAATAGAATTGTGTAAGCAATTCTATTTTAAATCAACAATTTCTAATTTTTTTTCATTATGTACTAGTGTCATAGTTCCTTCTGTTTGATAACCTAAGTCTTTTTCATAATTAATTTTATAATTAAAAGTCCAAGCTTCTTCATCTGTTTTTTCTTGATAATCAAATGAAGTTTGCTTTATATTTGTTATATCAACACTAGTTACAATTGGAAGTTCTTGATTTCTTTTTTCATATAAACTATTTTCTACATAGTGATAAATACTTTCTACTGCAAATTTAGAAAAATCACTTTGATATGGTGTGTAAACAAATTGTACACCTCCAATATCATTTTTAGTTATTTTATTATCTAAATTATAAAAATCAGCTAAAAATAATTGTCCTACTAATGTTGCATATTTTTCTTCATCAACATTATCACTATTTAAAACTTTTTTTAATTCTTTAAATAAATCTTTATAATATTGTGTCTCATTTTCATTTAAAACATATCCATATTCTTCTAAAGAATCTTCTACTTTTACCTTTTTATCCTCTGTTTTCTTATTTGTTAATTTATAACCAACAAAAACTAAAACTAAGATAATAACTACGAATAATAATATTTTAAAACTTTTCTTTATTTTTCTTTTCTTTTGTTTTGCCATTTTTTTACTCCTGACTATTATTATATTCATTAATTAATTCTTTTGTTTCATTTTGTTTTTTAATCATATCATATACAATTATCGTATTTGATATATCTATTAATTTTTCAGCATATTCATTGTTAGCTTCTATTTCATCAACACTTACAGTTGCATCCTCACGAAGTAATTTACCTTCTTCTTTTTGAGAATTGTAATACATATCATTAGTTAACCAGTTTCCACTTGGGAAAACTACTATATTCTTATCAACACTAAATATATCATGACCTAATTGATATGGACTTTCGAATCCAAACATATTACCTAATGTTGGTAAAACATCTATCATTCCTGTTACTTCAGTTATTTCTTTACTTTCAACACCATCTTTTGACCATATAATTAATGGTACTTTACGATTTAATTCATAGAAATAACTATCAACATCAACATAAGCTGGATCATCTTCAGAAATTAAACCATCTGTTTCTGGATCATAATTATATAAACGACGATATTCTGATTTTTTTATTTTAGCATCATGATCACCATAAATAACAACAACTGTATTTTCAAGTAATCCTGCTTCTTCTAAATCATTAATAAATTGTCCAATCGCTGCATCTGCATAATGTACTGATTTAATATAATTACCCATTGTTGTACCTTCTAAGTAAGAAGCTGTATTAGTTTCAGTTACACCAGTTTCTTCATTAACAGACTCATAAGTCATTGTTAAATCTATTTTTTCATCTAATTTATCAGCATCTTCCCAAGGTGTATGATTTGTAAGCATAATCATGGTTCCATAAAAATTATTATTTTCTTCACTTATTTTTTTAATTTTTGGAACAGCTTGTCTAAAGAATGATTTATCACTTAATCCTAAACCAAATGTTTCATCAATTTTAAAAGCATCTTTATAACTATAAAATTTATCATATCCTAAACTTTTATGCATATTATTACGATTCCACATTGAACCATTATTACCATGCATACTAAAAGTATAATATCCTTGTTCTTTTAATAGTTTTGGAATAGATACATATTCACGATCCCAATAACTTACATTAACAGTCCCACTTGAAGCAGGCATTAAAGAAGTATTTAGTGTAAACTCAGTATCACTACTAGTTCCTACACTTTCTTGAGCATAAAAGTTTGAAAAATATAATCCTTCACTAGATAATCTTTTTAAATTTGGAGCAACTTCTGTTCCATTAAAACTTAAATCTAATAGGAAATTTTGAATACTTTCAGCATGAATTGTTATAATATTTTTTCCTTTAAAAATGTTAGTATATTCATTTTCCTTATTTTCATTATCCCAATTATCATAGAACTCTCTAAATTCTTTAGCTTTCTCATCATATCCAAATAATGGACTAATTTGTGGTTTTAAACTAGAAACTACATCATTTAATTGATATGTATATAAACCAAATCGCATAACAATATATTCCCTATTCCATTGTTTACCCAAACGTGATATATCAACACTAGTTAACATTGAAATAAAGATTCCAATAGCAATTAAACCAACTACTAAAGTATTTAAAGCTCTAAGTTTTCCATTTTCTATTTTACTAACAGTTTCATAATAAGATTTCTTTCTAAGAGCCCTATTGACCATTAATATAACAAATAATTGCCATATATATGATAAATCTTTAAGTTCCATTATATTCTTAAAAACAGCATCAGCAACACTTGTAACTTGAGTAGAAGTTCCAAGTAAAGATAATGATGCGAAAGAAACATAGTTTGTATAATAAATTGAATTAATAATACAATCTATTATAAAAATAATTGACCAAGTTATATAGTATTTTGGTTGATGTTTAGGTTTAAAAAAGTAACCAAACGCCCCTATTATTAATACTACTGCTGTATCAGCTATAACAGGTCTAATATCAAAATAATTCTTAACAGTAAAAAAACGTAATAAACTTGAATTTAATACAGAACATATGACAAAAGTCATAAATAAAATATTAGTTTTTAAATAACTTTTTGAATTTCTTTTAAATTTAGTTACAAAATCTTTCATTTATTCACCTCCTATAATAAAGTCAAGTATTTTCTACAAAACTTTACTATTTTTCATTGTAATTTTGAAAATTTTATTAATTTTATCTTGAATTTAAATATTTTTTTACATATTTAGTCATAACGAAA
>CALVZI010000011.1 GCA_944372485.1 uncultured Bacilli bacterium | reverse complement strand
TACAAAGTTTCTTTTTCATACAATATTGTATTATAAACAAATCTAGCACATCCTAAAGTTTTATTTATTAATTCTTGTTGATCTATATTTGGATATAATCTAAATTTATATGCTTTATATATCTTCATAAAATCACCACCATGATTTAATATTATCATACGAACATACGTATGTCAATGACTTTTTGATGCTTTTTGTAAAGAACTTTCCTAATATATAAAAAAATAAAAAAGACTTAAAAAGTCTTTTTTAACTTGGTCTTTCAACAAACCAAATACTACTTACATCACAACTACTACTTGATGGTTGTGGATTTGGCATTTCAAATTGAATAATAACTGGAACTTTAAATCCTCCACCAAATGCGACACAACACCCTGGTTGTAATGAACGTAATTTTTTAATTATTTCATCAGTTACATTAGGAACCATTTCTTTTATATAAGCAACATCTTTAGGGTGCATCATTTTTAAAATTAAGAAATTAGAACATTGTGATAAAGTTGTTTCAGAAAGTTCACTAGGACGTTGTGAAATCATTCCTAAAATAACGCCATACTTTCTTCCCTCTTTAGCAATACGTTCAAAAATGTTATAACCTAATATTTCAACATCAATATCATTTTGAACATAACGGTGAGCTTCTTCCAAAATAATATTAAATGGCATACGTGTACCTTTAACTTCATCTTTATTATAATCAAATAATAATTTAGAATAAATTTTAGTTAAATTTTTAGCTAAACGATCATCAACATAGTTAATATTAAAGTTTATGATTTGAGCTTTTTTACCATTATCAGCAGTAAGTAATTTCTTTACATATTGTTCTTTAGTAACATATTCTGGATAATCAAAATATGCAGCAGATTCACCATTAACTAAAGCTTGTAAACGTACTTTTAAAACATTATAACTATCAAATATTCTTTCACTCTTTAATGAACCTTCACTAATTAATGCAAAATCAAAAGCATTTTTTAAATCTTCCAAAGTATATTTAAACGTACCATCAGGCATAGTAAGTTCAAGTTCGTCATTTAAGAATGATTCCATAAATGTTGTAACTAATTCCATTTCACGAATTTTACCACTTTGATCAATTAATAAACATTGTTTTAAACTACGAGAATATCCTGGTTGATAAACTTCTGTTTCAAGATTTAACTCTGATGTATTATAATGTGATAAAACGGAAAAAATTTGGTCACGAATTTGGGCTGCTCCACGTCCACTTGATAGGATATCAAGAATTGCACGCGCTATAATATCATTTTTATATTTAATAACTAAACTTTCTTCACGTGCAAATACTGAAACAAATTTTAAAGCTTTTTCAATAATTGGTAATTGATTAGCATTTTCAACTCCCAATAATAAAGCAATATCATCAATTGTAAGTAACCATAAAGGTATACGAACTATTTCAGAATCAGAAAAATTTGTATTAGTAGTATAAGCTTTAAAACTAATACCTGGCATAGTTTTACCTAAATCTTTAAATGCTGTATGATACTCACCATAGGCATCAAAAATAAATAAACTTGCTCGATATGGAATGTAGTGTTCACGCGTAAAAATATTTTGAATAATACGAGCAACACTACAAGATTTACCACTACCACTATTACCAAATATTGCAAAATGATTTGCGAAGAAATCATTAAATTTAACTCCTAATTTAATACCTGGATAAATTGGACTCATTCCTAAATATAGATCACGATTCTCTTTATATTCTGGAATACCAATAATTAAAGGTATTTTTTCTTGAGAAACTAACATTACATTAGCACCAAATGATGGTTTACGAATAACACCACCAACAAATCTATCTCCAACTAATTCTCCAATCAAATTTACATAAGCTTTTCCTTCTTTAATATTTACAACTTCACCAACAACCATTTTATTTTCTTCTTCAAAAACTAAATGATGATTAGCCAAAGTTTGCGTTTTTAATACTTCTGGGTTAAGATCAACAATAACTATATTTTCCTCAATCCCGCTAATTTTACCTAGCATATTATCAACTCCCTATTATATACATTATAACACACAAAACAAAAAATATTAGAGCTTATCTAATATTTTCTAAAACTTTATTTATTGTATTATTAAAATTTGTAAAATCAACTTGATACCAAGTAATATTCATTTGATTATTAAACCAAGTATATTGTCTTTTTGCGTACTTTCTACTATTTTGTTTTATTTGATCTAAACATTCATCTAATGTTTTTTTATTTTCAAAATAAGGAAATAATTCTTTATAACCAATTGGCGTCATTACAGCTTTACTTCTAATTTTTGTATCATATATTTTTTTAGCTTCATCAAGAAGTCCCTGTTCAACCATGATATCTACTCTTTTATTAATTCTATTATAAAGAATTTCTCGGTCTGTTGTAAGTCCAATCCAAATTACATCATATAAACATTTATCTGTTTTCTCTTTTTCACTAAATAATTTATGATTATTTTCAATATAGTCTAAAGCTCTTTCAATTCTTTTACGATTATTTTTATGAATATTTACATTAGGATCTAAACTTATTAGTTTATTATATAATTCTTCATTAGTAAATTCTTTATAATCTCTTCTAATCTCTTCATTTTCAAATTTATAATCATATAAAGCAGCTTTTATATATAACCCAGTTCCACCAACTAAAATTGGTACTTTTCCCCTATTAGTTATATCTGTAATTAATTTTCTTACATCTTTTTGAAATTGATACACAGTATAATCTTCATCTATTTCTTTTATATCTAATAAGTGATGTGGAATACCATCTTGTTCTTCTTTTGTTGCTTTAGCAGTAGCTATATTCATATGTTTATATACTTGAGTACTATCAGCATTAATGATTTCTCCATTAAGTTCTTTAGCAAGAGCTATGCTTAAGGCTGTTTTACCAACTGCTGTAGGGCCAACAATAACAATAACACGTTCCATTATTTTATAAACATACTATCACCAAAAGAGAAGAAACGATATTTATGTTTTACAGCTTCTTCATAAGCTTTCATGATTTTATCCTTTCCAGCTAAAGCACTTACTAACATTACTAAAGTTGATTTTGGTAAGTGAAAATTAGTTACTAAAGCATCAATTGCTTTAAATTCGTAACCAGGATAAATGAAAATATCTGTATTACCACTACACTCTTTAAATGTTCCATATAAAGACATTATAGTTTCTAACGTTCTTACAGAAGTAGTTCCAACACTTATAATTCTTCGATGTTCTTCTTTTGCTTTATTAAGTATATCAGCTGTCTCCTTACTCATCATATAAAACTCAGAATGCATTTTATGTTTAGTTACATCATCAACACTTACTGGTCTAAAAGTTCCAAGTCCTACATGAAGTGTAACTGTTGTAACAATAATTCCCTTTTCTTTAATTTTATCTAAAAGTTCTTTAGTAAAATGAAGACCTGCAGTTGGAGCTGCCGCACTACCTAAATTTTTAGCATATACAGTTTGATAGCGATCTTTTTCTTTTAATTTTTCATGTATATATGGTGGTAGTGGCATTTCTCCTAATTCATTTAATATCTCAAGTAATATTCCATTATATATTAATTTTATTTGTCTAATACCTTCATCTTTAACACTAATACATTCTGCTTTTAATTTACCATCTCCAAAAGATATAACTGTTCCAACTTTTATTCTTTTAGCTGGTTTACATAAAACCTCCCATGTATCACTACCTAAATCTTTTAGCATAAGTATTTCCACATGAGCATTAGTCTCTTCTTTTATCCCATAAAGACGTGCTGGTATAACTTTTGTATCATTTAATACTAAAACATCACCAGGCTCTAAATATTCAACTATATCATTAAATTTACGATGTTCAATATTACCCGTTTCTTTATCTAAAACTAAAAACTTTGAAGAATCTCTTTTCTCAAGTGGTGTTTGAGCAATTAATTCTTCTGGTAAATAATAATCAAAATCATCTGTTTTCATGATTTCACTCCTAACTTAATTCATTTAAAATAATAATATTTTTTTCATAATTATAAAGTACTTTTTTCAACTGTTTTCTGTTTTATTAAATTATTATCAGTTATATCAAACCAAAAGTTTGTAGAACGCACACAGTTACATATATCATCATTACTATTACCATAAAAGAAATCTTTTTCGTATAATGTAAGAGATAATAAATTTATCATAGATTGACATTTTGAAATAGAATCGGCATTACTTCTACATAGTAAATTTAATAACTCTTCAATTTTTTTACAATCTGCTTGCTCCATATTACTATTAAAAAGATATATTATTTTTATATTTTTATAGAATAAATCGTTTTTTAAGAATTCTTTCTGATTTTGCGTAATATATAAATATAATTTTAAAATAATATTTCTTAAGTTATCTTGATCAGTTAAAATTAAATCATTTTTCATATAAACCCTCCTAAATGTATTTATTCTAATATAATTAGTTATTTTTTTCAATACCTAAATGTTCATAAGCTTTATCTGTAACCATTCTACCACGACTTGTCCTCTTCAATAATCCATTTTGAAGTAAATATGGTTCATAAACATCTTCTATTGTTCCTTTTTCTTCACCTATTGAAGATGCAAGAGCATCTATTCCAACTGGTCCACCATTAAATCTTTCAATAATAGCTTTTAATATATTATAGTCTGTATTATCAAGTCCAAGTTTATCAACTTTTAAACGATCTAAAGCTAAACTAGTTATTTCCTTATCAATTATTCCATCACCCATTACAAGTGCAAAATCTCGTACACGCTTAAATAATCTGTTAGCTATACGAGGTGTTCCACGACTACGACGAGCAAGTTCAACAGCAGCCTCATCATCAATTGGTGAATCTAAAACTCGACTCGTTCTTTTTACTATATTAGTAAGTTCTTCAGTATTATAAAATTCTAATTTTAAAACTATACCAAAGCGATCACGTAAAGGATCTGATAAATCACCAGCCCTAGTTGTAGCTCCTACTAAAGTAAATGGTGGTAAATCTATTTTAATATTTCGACTACTAGAATCACTTCCTACAATAATATCTAAAGTAAAATCTTCCATTGCTGGATATAAAATTTCTTCAATAAATCTTGGCATTCGATGAATCTCATCAATAAATAAAATATCACCAGGTTCTAATGTGGAAAGAATGGCAGCTAAATCCCCTTGTTTTTCTATTGAAGGGCCACTAGCTGTTTTAATATTTCCACCCATTTCATTTGCAATAATATAAGCAAGAGTAGTTTTTCCTAACCCTGGAGGTCCATATAATAAAACATGATCTAACGTTTCATCTCTAAGTCTTGCCGCCTTCATAAATATATTTAAATTATCTTTAACTTCAGTTTGACCTATATAGTCATCAATACTATTAGGTCTAATACTAGCTTCAAAGTTATCTTCAACTAGTTCTTCACCACTAACTATACGTTCATCCACATATATCACCTCATTTCAACAATAATTTTAATGCATCTTTTATTTGCTCTTCTAGTGACTTTTTACAATCAACTTTATGAATAATCTTTTTAATATCAGGTCTTTTATAACCAAGTCCAACTAATACTTCTACAAGTTCGTCATTAACAGGTGTACTATCTACATTTGTACTTGTTAACTTACCTTTTAAATCTAAAATAATTTGTCTAGCTACTTTATCACCAATTTTAGGGAATTTTTTTAAATATAAAATATTTTCTCTTTCAATGGCATCTTTAATTCCTTCAATTCCACCACTAGCAAGTATTGGCAAAGCCATTTTACAGCCTAAACCTTTAACACTAATTAAACTTAAAAAAAGATTTTTTTCTTCTTTAGTTTTAAAACCGTATAAACTTTGTTCATCTTCTCTAATATATTGATAAACATAGATCGTTGCTTCTTTATTTAATTCAAACGAATAAGGATTTGGAGTATAAATCATATACCCTACTCCACTATTTTCTATTACAATATAATTACTTTCGATATCTGTAACTATTCCTTTTATATAAGAATACATAATTTCACCTAACTTCCTTTTTTATTTTATCAAATTATATTTATAAAGTCTACAATATTAACAAAAAAGTGAACAATTGTTCACTTATCTTACAATTACTACTAATTCTAATTTCGATTTATTTCCTGACTTATCTTCAGCTTCATAAACCAATCTATAACTACCAGCCTTATCTGTATTAACCGTTCCACTTGGAACAATATTAGAAATAACCGTTCCATCTAAATCGGTTGCACTTCCCTTAGGTATTGTATACGAATTTCCTTTTGTAACATTAATTTTTTGATTTTCACTTTGCCCATTAACTGAAATAGTAGGTCCAGCTATATCTTTTACAACAACTGTTCTAGTAACACTTGTTGTCATATTATTATGAACAGATATATATGTTATTTTATAACTTCCGACCGCATCAATATTTACTTCTCCAGTCTTAGTCAAGCTAGAAGGAATAGGATTTTGATTACTATCATACGCCATTGCTCCAACATAACTAGTTCCCTCGCATTTTGGTTCTTGATATTCCTTTCCTAAATCATTATAAATAATACTATTTCCACATAATACAATTACTGGTGCATTTTCATTATATTCAACATCTGATTCAGTTCCACTGTCCCTAACAACATTATATTTAAAATTTTTCTTTTTTCTAGTTATCTCAATTAACAAATCATTCGGAAATGATTTATCTGTCTCAGGATTAACAATATCAGGATCTACATAACCACCTGCTTTTAGTGTTCCTAAAGTAATCGTAGTTACTCCACCATCCTCAGCAGGAAGTGAGTAAGGATTATCCGTTGCCCAATTACTAGCAGCTAGTTCAATCATTTCAATTTGATCCTCATAACTTTGCTCATTCATATCACGAATTGACTTATTTACCGAAGGAACAATTAAAATTCCCATCAAACCTATTAATATAATAACTGAAAGTAATTCTACTAAAGTAAAACCTTTTTTATTCATAAGTCACCTACTTTTTCTTTAAAAAAATACGGAATGTATAATATTCAAAAATAATAAAACAAATAACTAATCCCCAAACAAGTACTTGATTTAATATACCAGTTGAATATGTATTTATAATAGTATGAATAGAATTTGGAATATTATTCTTAATCCATAAAGTAATTTCATTAACAGGAATACTTGTACAAATAAAAGATAATATTCTAAGTAATATTTCAACAAGAGCTATAAAATAAATAAATGATTTAAAGCTTCTAAAAACAAATAATACAATTCCAACTAAAACTATAAAAATTAATAAATCCATCTTACCACCTTCTTATTACTATATAATCATATCATATTTTTTTTATAAATTCTACACAAAATTAATTAAATTAGGTATCATCACAATTACTTTATATTACTTATCATAAAATATATCGAAAGGAGGAATTATGGATATATACGAAAATGCATTAGATAAAATAAAACATGATCAAAGATGTAAACCCAAAGGGTGTTATTTTATAAGTGTTACAGGTCCAACTGGACCTACTGGTCCCACAGGACCAGCTAGTGGAATAACTGGACCTACTGGGCCTACTGGACCTACTGGTGCAACTGGACCTACCGGAGCAACTGGGCCAACTGGGGCAACTGGGCCAACTGGGGCAACTGGTGCAACTGGGGCTACTGGAGCTACTGGACCTACTGGACCTACTGGATCTACCGGAGCAACTGGACCAACTGGACCTACCGGAGCAACTGGACCAACCGGAGCAACTGGTCCTACTGGAGCCACTGGAGCTACTGGTGCAACTGGACCTACTGGAGCTATTGGGCCAACTGGAGCTACTGGAGCAACTGGTCCTGCTGGAGAAGATTTACAACAAAGCTCTGGAGGATTATATTCCTCTACACCTCAAACATTAACGGCTTCAATTCAAAATGGATATTATCCAGTAACATTTGATAGAACAACACCTGCATCTAATGTTACATTAGGTAATAATCAAATTACAATACAAAAACCTGGAACTTATGAAATTTATTATAATTTAAATGTTACTTCTGATACACCTGAAACATTAAAAGCTTCTGTTAGTAGAAATGCAATAAATTTATTACCTACTCAAACAACTTCTGCAATAAATCCTAGTCCAAACAATTCTGCAAGACTTGTTTCTTCTACATTCTTCAACTTAAATGCTGGAGATATATTGCAATTAGCTCTTGCAGTTACATCTGCAATTAGTGAACCAGTTGATTTAACTATTACTGAAAATGGAGATTGTACTTTTACAGTTAAACAAGTAGCTTAATATGAAAGTATATGTATATGCTATTTCTAAAAACGAAAGCCAATTTGTAAAACGTTGGGTTGAATCAATGAAAGAAGCTGATGGTATATTTGTTTTGGATACTGGTTCTACTGATAATACTGTAAAATTATTAGAAGAAGCAGGTGTAAACGTTAAACAAAAAAACATTAAACCATGGCGCTTTGATGTAGCTCGTAATGAATCTTTAAAGATGGTTCCAGAAGAAGATTGTATATGTGTGTGTACTGATTTAGATGAAGTATTTGAAAATGGTTGGAGAAAAGAATTAGAAAAAAAGTGGGAAAATAACACAACTCGTTTAAGTTATACTTATTATTGGTCTTTAGACGAAAATGATAATCCATTAGTAAGTTTCTATATTGAAAAAATTCATTCAAGATTCGATTATATTTGGACTCATCCAGTTCATGAAGTCCTTACATATTTAAATAATGATATGGAAAATAAAAATATTGCCGATAAAATTATTTTAAAACATTATCCAGACAAAAATAAATCTCGTAGTAGTTACTTACCATTATTAGAATTATCGGTCGAAGAAGAACCAAATGATGACCGAAATGTACATTACTTAGGGCGTGAATATATGTATTATGGCAAGTGGAATGAAGCAATTGATATGCTTATTAGACATCTTAAATTACCTACTGCTACTTGGAAAGATGAAAGATGTGCTTCTATGCGTTTTATTGCTAGATGCTATAAAAATTTAAAACGTTTTGATGAAGCAGAAATGTGGTTAAACAAAGCTATTCTTGAAGCACCATATCTACGCGATCCATATATGGAAATGGCTTTATTACAATATGAATTAAATAATTGGGAAAAAGTTGAAGAATATTGTTTACAAGCTTTAGAAATAAAATATCATCCTAAGACTTACATTAATGAAACTTTTAGTTGGAATGAAACTGTATATGATTTATTATCACTTAGTTATTATTATCAAAATAATTATAAAAAATCTTTTAAATATGTAAAGAAAGCTTTAAAGATAAATCCTGATGATAAAAGATTAAAAGATAATTATAAAATTATTAAAAAATCTTTAAAGTAAAAAAATGTCTATATGGACATTTTTTTTAAACAAAAAAACGAATCAAATACTGATTCGTAATTTCATCATGGTGTCCCAGGAGCGATTCGAACGCCCGACCCACGCCTTAGAAGGGCGTTGCTCTATCCAGCTGAGCTACTAGGACAGTTGTATAAATCTCTTTGACAAGATAAATTATACAACAAAATTAATAATTATTCAATAGTTTTTAGATTAGTTTTATAAATTTCCTCATTTTCTACATAAAAAGCTACATTTTCTACATCATAATTGTCTTCAATAGACAAACAAATACTATAAACTACCTCTTCTAATATTTTTTCTTTATCACTATCACTAAATATATAAGAATTAAATTCTAAATTAAGTGTATCTTCTAATTCCTCTACTGCTTGTAATTTTGTATTACTATTTAAAAAACTCATTAAATTAGTACTACTCATATTCCCAGATGAAAGTTCTTTTATTATAACATTTATTTTAGAGTCAGTTCCATTCATGTATTTTGTTACTGGAACATAATAATAATTGTCATTATATTTATTTACATAATATATAGTTACATCAAAGATATTATCTAAACTAGTTAATTCATATTCTTTATTAATTCCAAAAGAACGATCTAAAGTTGTAGGTAGTGTAATATTAGTTTGTGGAAGTTTAGTTAGTGGTTCATTTTCTACATATATTATTATTTTTTTTATCTCATCAATAGCAGTTAATGAATATACAATTACTTCTACTAATTTTTCTTCATCTTCTTTTTTTACATCAAGTAGTTCTTTGGAAAAATTTATTTTTAGTAATCCTTCTTCATATAACAAAGAAATAATTTTTGTATCTTCTGGAATAATTGCTTTAAAACCATTAGGAACCTTATTTTCACCTCCACTACCAATAGTTAAAATAGAAATAATTTCTTTCACTTTAGATTCAATATCTTGTTTATCATCTAAAGCAACCATAGCACGAGCTACAAAATTATTTTGATCAATTAAAAACATTTCTTCATAATTAGTATCATCTATATATTCTACTGTTTCTTCTATATCTAATGGTTCAACTGTTTTTCCTGATGGAATAATATAGATTAAAAATAGTGTAAATAAAGCAATTGAAGTTATCATTATTTTTTGTATAAGTTTTCTTTTTAACATTATGCCACCTCATAATAAATTGTATGAAAAAAGACATATAATAATACGTCTTTATATACTAATTTCTCCAAGTTTTAATAATTCAACCACAGCCCCAGCACGTCCCTTTACACCAAGTTTTTGCATGGTATTAGAAATATGATTACGAACTGTTTTTTCACTTATTCCTAATTTTTTTGCAATTTCTGCTGTTGAATTATTTTGAATAAGCAAAGAAAAAACTTCCTTCTCACGCTTGGTTAATATACTTCCTCTCATTATTCCCTCACTTCCTAAGTTAGGTGGCTTATATTTGTTCATAATATTGTATGTTCAAATTAAAGCTTTGTGAGAGATAAAGCCTAATAAATAATTACTTTTGATGTTTTACTGTAATATACATTTTTTTATCATAATTACTTTGGACAGTACGCATGATTTTATTTGCAGTAGTAACGTCCAATTTATCGCTATTAACAACTACACTTATTTGATCACCATCTATTTTTACAAATGTATTATATTTATATTCTTCTTTTATTTTATTTTCTAATGATTCTTCTTCACCTCTTGTTGTGTTTAATAATTTCATTTTTTCAAAAGCATTATTTTTTTCTTCTGTAGTAGATTTAGAGTTTGTTAAAACTTCTTTTAACTCTTCCATTTCTTTTAACATTTCTTCATTTGCTTCAACTCGTAAAACTTCTAAAGGATCTGTTTCTTCTACTTTTACAACAGCTTCTTCTTCATCTGTTTCTTTACTTGTTTCTGCAACATAATTATTACCATTAGTAAGAAGCATCTCACTTGGCATTGTAATATAATAAACACTAAGTACTAAAATTAAACTAAATAATGTTACAAACCATAAACTTTTTTTATTTATCATGTTTTCCACCCTTCTAATTACCTAATAAAATATATGATGATAATTTTATTTTATTACAATATTGACATTATCTAAAAAAAATGTATAATAAAAATATGAAAGGAGTATATATGAAAATAGATATAACCCAATTTAAAAAAGAGTGTTATTTATATATTTGGTTAACCCAATTTTTAAATAAGACAAATGATAAAGGTAGAATAAAATTAGAAAATGAAGCATGTGGACGAAGAAAAGAAGATTTTGAAAGAATACAACTTCAATTAGATATTTTTAATTCACTTGAAAAGAAGTTTACTTTGAATGAATATGAAACTGTATTATATGAAGATATAAGAAAACAAATGAGTTTTAAAAACAGAAAAAATTTAGATATTTCTAAATTAAAAACTGATGTATGTGAATTCTTGTTACGCCTTGATAATCCATTTTCTAATAATAAAGAATATCAAAGCATGACTAGTATTTTATATACTCAATACCCTGATGTACATAAAAGAGTTAAAAATAACATTAAAAATACAATTATGTTTTTTGACGATCAAATGCTTTACGAATATATTTATAATTTTGTACATAATAATGAACAAAAGAAATTAACAAAACAAAAAAATGTCAAATAATTTTGACATTTCAGACTGTTGACAAATAAGTTTATAAAGTGACTTATTTGTCTTTTTTGTATATTTTTAATGTAAAAATACGAAAGCTTAGTATACTCCTATACTAAGCATAATGATGTAATGCAAATTTCTTGAGATTCATGCACGCATAAAGAAGGGTTAATTTGCGATGAACCCTTTCTTTTGTTCTTAAGTATGTACTCCTTAATCCATACTTCATTTTTCCATCTGCAAAGACTCTTTCTATATGCTGTGGTCTTTGTTTGTATATTTCTTTTACATCTTGATGATGCCTATAATCATTTGTCATTTCTTTATATTCCTCCCATACATGTCTCAAGATTTGTTTGTTTTTACTTTTTGTACATTGACTTTTAAATGGACAATTTGAACAATCATGTTCATCTGCTTTATAAATTATATATCCATTTTTATCAATTCTTCCTGTCGGCGTTAAATCTTTTTCATTTGGACAAATATAAATATCATTATATTCATCATATGTAAATTCATATTTCTTAAAATATCCTTTTCTATATCCTTTTCTCGTATATGGGAAAGCTGGTATCATATCTAAATCTATTATTGTTTTACAAATGTGTGGCGTTAAATAAGCTGCATCTCCTACAAAATAGTCTATTTTTGTTATATCAAAATGATTGACTAAATTTTCAAATGAATCATAAAAAGAAACAGAATCATGAACATTACTTCCATTTGTATCTACAGTTAATACATAATTATTGTTATCACATATAACACTGGTATTGTAACCAAACATCTTTTCTTTATCACTTTTATATAACATACCTGCATCTTTATCTACATCACTTACAATTACTTCTTTTTCTCCAATTACTTCATTTGTATTAACTTCTTCATTACATTTAATTATTTTTTCAACTTCTTTTAAATATTCTTCTTCTGTCAAACTTTCTTCGTGTAATCCTTTTAATGCGATTTCTAAGTCTAATTCTTTTTGATATTTTTTAGCTTCTATTTTTATCTTTTCTTTATGATTCTTCTTTTTATTAGCACTAGCTTTTGTATGCGTTGAATCTATGTATACAGCTGTCATATCCAAACAATCCCATTCAACTAATAAATTTATTACTTTATCAAATACAGTTTGTAATAAATCTTTTTCTAATTTACAAAATTTTCTTTTATAATTTTGAGAATATGTTGAATGATCAGGTACATCTTCACATAAACTATATCCAATGAACCATCTATATAAATTATTATATTTTAAATTTTCATATGTTCTTCTTAAACTATCTTCATTAAAAAGGAACTTTAATATATGAATTTTCAATAAAACTACTGGATCAATACTTTTACGTCCAACTTTAGAATATAGTTTTTCTACTTCATCATATACAAAATTCCAATCAAAATGTTTTTCAATCACTCTTAAGAAATGGTCTTGTGGTACCATAGCTTCTAAATTTACTATTTCACTTATATTTTGTTTTTTAGGTCTTTTTGTCATTGACATATTTATCACTTACTTTCTCTATATTACCTATATTAATTATAACATTTTTACATAAAAAAAGTAAGGTTATGTAAGCTTTTTTAGGTAATATAAAGCAACCTTACATATTTATTATATCAAACTTTTTCAAAAATAAAAAGACTATTAACAAAATTTATTTGTCAACAGTCTGAAATGTCAAATAATTTTGACATTTTTTTATAATGTATTTTTAGATGCCTCAATTACAGGTACTACATTACAAGAAGTTGTTTTATTTTCTTTATATATCTTAGAAGTATTATCATCTTCTTTAGTAAGTGCAAAAGCATTATCAGTATCATATTCTTCTTGTATCCAATAACATTTATTGGTTGCTAAGAATGGAAATTTACTATTTAAATAAGTAAAATAACCATTATGATTCTTTACGTCAGCCACTAAAGTATCGATTCTATCTTTATATCCTAATTCTCCAACTATTGCATCAGATAAATTTTCTCTTTTAACAAACGTATTACTAATATCAGTTGATATTATTTTTAAAATATCACTAATATTTAAAGCTCTTGTTGTTGCCTTCCATCCTGAAGTTATATTTGTTAAAGTTGTATCATAGTCATTATAAGTTGAAGTTTTATAAGTTCCATATAAATCTGGTAACAAAGTAACTTTATCATTACTAATTTTATTATTTGCATCAATAACATAAGTTTTTAAACAATTGCCACCAATTGCATCACAAAATTTATTATTAACAGCATCAAATAAAACAACATCTCCTAGAATATATTTTTTATCAATGACATCATTTGTTTCTAAATATTGTGAAGCTTTTAAATTAATTACTAATTTTATTGGTGATCTTTTTTGATATGATGCATCAGCATTAGCTTTTTGTTCTTCTGCTTCCATAAAATCATAAACTTTTTTACCCCATTCACTATCTTTTTGATTATTACCTGAATCAAGTGGCCATGAAACTGAAACTCCAAATTCACTAGTACCATCTTTTGATTTAGCATAACTCTTATCAAGATTTATATTAACATGAAATGGATAATCATGAGCTAGTTTATCTTCTAATTCTAGTTGTTCTGAATCATTTACACTAATATTTTCATCAAGAATTCTCACTGATGATATATCATAACTAATATCTGCATCAAGATCTCCTAAATTCTCAATACTAACTTTTTCACTCTTTCTTTCCATTCCCGGATAAACATCATCTAATGATATTACTATATCATCAGATACATCAGTTTCTCCTTGTTTAAATTGTATATACCAAGCACTAACCCCTATATCAGTAGAAACTTTAGCTAAACCACTATAAGCAAACCACGCAAAAGTGATAGAAATAAAGGATAGTGCGATGAAAAATACTGACATTAAATTCAATTTAACATAAACTTTATATTTCTTTTCCATAGTCACTACTCCTTACTCTATTAATCTTTATTACGACGTTTTTCTTCG
>CALVZI010000010.1 GCA_944372485.1 uncultured Bacilli bacterium | reverse complement strand
AATGGTAATTCTTTTAAACACTCATTTTTTGTTTTTGTAATTTTATTTTCTTTATACAAAGTTTCTTTTTCATACAATATTGTATTATAAACAAATCTAGCACATCCTAAAGTTTTATTTATTAATTTTTGTTGATCTATATTTGGATATAATCTAAATTTATATGCTTTATATATCTTCATAAAATCACCACCATGATTTAATATTATAATACGAACATACGTATGTCAATGACTTTTTGATGCTTTTTGTAAAGAACTTTCCTAATATGTAAAAAATTTTATTTGAGAACAAAAAAAGTTGGATAAATAATCCAGCTTTTTATATTAATTCTTTACAATTATAATTAATATATGTACAAATTAATAAAACCAAACTAATAATAGCAGAAACAATAATAATATTATTGTCAATTGTTCCATTTATAATAATATTTCTAGTATCAGCTAAAGTAAAAATTGATACATACTTTAAAAATTCTACTTGCTCAGCTATATTAGAAACTATTTGTAAAAAATAACTTATAAAAACAACTCCTAAACTTATTCCTAACATATTTTTAGTTTTGTGAGTAAAAGTTGATAAAAATAAACAAAGTAAGAAAGTAACAATTGAAGTAAAAATAGGAGCTAAACTCAATAGTAAAAATACTTCCATATCAAAAGTTCCTGATAAAAATAAACATATTATATTGAATACCCCAATACATAAAACCATTAATACTATATATGATAATCCACAAATAATCTTATTAGTTAAAATTCTATTACGAGAAATTGGTAAACTATTTAAATATTCAATAGTCATATCATTTTCTTCTTTAAGTGCAATATTAGAACCCATTATAGCTGCATATGCACTTGTAATAAGTAATATAAAAATATAACCTTCACTTTTTAACCATCCAAATGCTGTATTAATATCTGTAATATCCATATTAAAAGCTACTAACAAATCTTTTGGAAAAGATTTTAAAACTTCGTTTAACATTTCACTATTTTCACTATTTGTAATTGATGGATACATTAAATATACAAGAGCAAATATACCAACTAAAATAAATAACCATACACAAAAATTCTTAAAATTAATTCTAAACTCTCTTTTTAACATAAATTCACCTACTCATAATAATGTAAAAATAATTCTTCTAAATTAGCTTCTTCAATTAAAATTTTATCTATTTTATATTTACTAATTACTTTAATCAAATGATCATAATCACCAGTTACTTTAAAACGTAACATATTTCCATCAACCATATATTCATATAAATCAAGATCTTTTGAAATATCAATTATTGATTTAGAATAAACTGAAACATAACTTAAATTCTTATTTTTTAATGCTCTTATTTTTTCAACATTTATTAAAACACCATCTTTTATAATACCTACACGAACACATAATCTCTCTATTTCTGGTAAAATATGACTAGAATAAAGGATTGTTGTACCACGTTTTTTTAAATCAGCAATTATCGTATAAAAAGTATGTTGAACAACTGGATCCAAATCACTTGTAGGTTCATCCAAAATTAATAATTCAGGTTCATGCATTAATGCAAGTACAATAGCAACTTTCTTTTTATTACCTAAAGATAATTTACTAATTTTAACTTTTTCATTTATATTTAAAATTTTTACTAATTCACGTCTTCTTTTCACAGTATTTTTTTTATAAAATGATGCATGAAAATCAAATAATTGTTTAACAGTCATATCTTCATATAAATGTACTTCACTAGGTAGATAACCAATTTTTTGTTTTAACTCATAATTACTTTTTGTAAATTCTTCACCATCAATATAAACTTTTCCAACATTTTTATTTATTAAATTCATTATTGCACGAATTGTAGTTGATTTACCTGCTCCATTGGGACCAATAAAACCAAATACTTCACCCTTCTTTAATTCTAAAGAAAGATTCTTAACACCTAATGTTTCACCATAATATTTTGTTAATTCCTCTACTTTTAACATAAAACTCACCAATAACATTATATCAAATTTTATTAATAAATAATAGCTATTTGTGAATAAATATATTTTTATTGATTTTACATTAATTTTACAAAAAACTTTTTTGAAATAATTGACGATTATTTACACACCACTTTTCTTTTTTTTACGTTTTTTGTTGCCTTTACATATATAAAGAAGATATAATATGAGTGAATAGGAGGGAAAACATGGGAAAAAGATTTAAAATTCTATTAGTATTTATGTCTTTATCACTAACTCTAAGTTTAATGAGTAATACGTACTCAAGGTATGTTGCTGGAACTAGTAGTGATGTTCAAATTGAATTTGCAAAGTGGCAAATATTAGTTAATGAGACAGATATAACAAATAATACAAGTTCATCAATTGTTTTAAAACCAGTTGTTGAAGAAAATGAATTTATTAAACAAAATACCATTGCACCTTCTTCAAAAGGATACTTTGATATTGATATCGATCCTACAAATGTTGATGTTTCATTTGACTATGAAATAAAATTACAAGTATTAAATGAAAATATCCCTGATTTAATGATTACTAAATATTCTATTTTAGATAGTAAATATAATGAAGGTGATGCTTTAGAAATAAATAATATTGAAAATAGTACAATAACAGGTTCATTAAATTTTGATAATAAAACGGAAAATTTTAAATTTGAACCATTTACAATAAGAATATATTTTGAATGGTTTGAAGGAGAATCAGAACAAATGAATGATGAGGCTGATAGTAAGGTTGGTAATGAAGCTGTTACTAGTGATACTAACTTAGATATTAAAGCTGAAATTAATTTTGCTCAAAAAATAGCTTAGAAAAACTAAGCTTTTTTTAATATATTAGATTTATCTTCACTATTATTTAAAACTATATTAGCTAAATTGTCATATATTTCGGTCAGCTGTACAAATTCAATACCTTGACTATCTAAATATTTAGCAACTATACTATTAAAATCAATGTAGGATTTATTAGTTAAAACTACTTTTAATCTTTCTCTTTGATTATTATCTCTAGTAATTGATTTAAAATCTTTATGACCTATTCTATCAATATAATGTCTAGCACAAGCATATAGTTGATCATAAGATAAATCAGAACGTTCATTTTTTAATTTATTTAATGTTGTTTTTAATGAACTAATTATCACTTGAGCAATTTCTTCATCACTAAATTCTACGTTTTCATATTTAGGTTCTTCAATTATAAAAAAACCATCAATATATTTTTCTACATCTGACCCAATAAGTCTACTTATTTCATAATTAGGAATTTGTTCAATCATAATCTTAACATTATCATTTTCAACAAAACCATTCGCATTATTTTGACTAATATATAACTTTAAAGCCCTGATTGTTTGCTTTTTTCCAAGAGCTATAATATTTTTTCTTACAGCATTGGCTAAAAGCACACGATACTTAGTATCCATACTTTTCACCTATTATATTATAATAGTTATATTTATTTTGTTACATATCTAATTTAACGAATTGTTTAACAAATGGTTCTGCAGGCATTCCTATTATTTTTTCAATTTCTTCATTATTTACTTTTAAAATATTCTCCCTAACATTTTCTCTTCTAGTAAAACCATTTGGATAATTCTTAGTAATATAAGCTTCCAAAGCTAAAACTGTTTGTTTTTCTCCTAAAAGTTTAACATTAGTAGAAACTGCATTTACAATATAATTAAATTCAATTTTATTCATCTATCATCACCTATTATAAGTATATCATATTTTTTTTTAACATAAATATTTTTTACACAAACAAAAAGAAAGTTTACACTTCCTTTTCAAAATCACAACTACTACATTTAATTTTATCTTTTTTCTCTACTAACATATTTCCACATTCTGGACATTTTTCTCCTGTAGGTTTATCCCAATAAGCTGTTTTACATTTCGGAAAGTTATTGCATCCATAAAATAATTTACCACGTTTAGTTTTACGTTCAACAATTTTCCCTTCACAATTAGGGCAATCACAAACTTCAACTACTTCTTTCTTTTCCGCTTTAATATATTTACATTCTGGATAATTACTACATGCGGTAAATTCACCATAGCGCCCACGACGTTTTACTAAATCACTTCCACATTCTGGACATTTTTCTCCAGTTTTTTCTGGTTCTTTCTTTTCCATTTCCGTAAAAGCTTTTTCAACTGCTGGTTCAAATTCATCAAAGAATTTTTCAATTACTTCATACCAAACTTCTTTACCTTCACTTATTTTATCTAAATCTTCTTCCATGTTAGCAGTATATTTTACATTAATTAAATGACTAAAGAATTGTTGTAATTTATCAGTTACTTCAATACCAGTAACAGTTGGTTTAAATTTCTTTTCTTCCATTTCAACGTAACCACGTGATTTTATATTATCAATAGTTTTAGCATACGTACTAGGTCTACCTATTCCCAGTTCTTCCATTTCTTTTATTAATTTAGCTTCTGTATAACGAGCTGGTGGTGTTGTAAAGTGTTGTTCATTATC
>CALVZI010000009.1 GCA_944372485.1 uncultured Bacilli bacterium | reverse complement strand
GTTGTTGTAGGGCTGCATTTTCATATTTAATTTTAGAAATTATACTTGTATGATTATTTTTCTTTTCAATTAATAAATCAGTTACTTCTAAAATATCTTCTTCATCACGAACAAAAGATAGAGCTAGAAAATCAACATTATTTTTACTTGCAAATAAAACATCAGATTTATCTTTTTCACTCAAGAAGGGTAAATTCAAATTGCAACCAGGTACATTTATAGCTTTTTCACTTTTTATTATACCCCCAATTAAAACTTTACATTCAATATAATTATCCATTTTGTTTATTACTTGCAAAGTTATTTTACCATCATCTAATTTTAAAATAGCATTATATTTTACATTAGTAATTAATTCTTCTTTATTAACTGATAATTCATTTGCATTACCTAATCTTCCATCAGCATATATTTTTACTAAAGTACCTTCTTTTAGTTCCACTTCATTATCTTTTAATTTTAATATTCTTATTTCAGGGCCAGCTAGATCTAACATAATTGGTATATATATTTTTAATTCATCATTAATAGCCTTTATATCTTCAATTATTTTTTTACAATATGCGTGGTTAGCATGACTCATATTAATTCTAATAACATCAACCCCACTCATAATTATATTTTTTAATTTTTCTTTTGTATCTGTTGCTGGACCTATTGTCGCAATTATTTTTGTTTTATTCATATATCCCACCTTATTATATTATAACATGTTTTTTATAATTAAAAAACGAGAAATTAATTTTTCTCATTTTTATAACTAAATCTTTACTTTTTATTATTTAAATGATCTTCATAAAAAATAGCATCAGGTTTAGTTTTAAATACTTTTGATATTCTAATAGCCATATCATATGACAATCTACGTTTACCAGATTCTATTTGACTATAAAATGGTTTACTTATTCCTAAAGCATCTGCCATAAATGCAGTTGTATATTTATGTTCTAAACGTAAATTTTTTAGTTTCAAATACATTTTTTTCAACTCCTTTTTTTTAACTAAGTGCATTACATACATTATAACACACACTAGGTGCATATTGTAGTTATTTTGACAAATTTTGTGCTAAAATTATATCAACAACAAAAAATATGATATAATTATCATGGTTGATAGATATAGTAACGAATATTATTTTGTTTTCTTGATTTATAATATTAATTATGGTTATATTGTTAAAACCTTTGTACCTCTTACAATTGATATTGTTAAAAAAACTTTAAAACATCTCTCTCAAATTATATTTGGTTACTGATTGCCCTAAATGTCTATCAACCATAATGTTGAGAGAACAATACAAAAAAGGAGACTTAGTTCTCCTTTTTTAGTTTGTAATTTTTACATCACAATCTAAACTAGTTAATCCTCCAACAACACCTTCATTAATAACTTTAGTATCAGCATGATAAGTTACTTGAACCCCATTTGTAGCAAGATCCATATTACGACCTGTTTCTAAATTTTTAATTGGTTCTTTTAAATTACCATTATCAACTAAAACATCAAATGAAACACATATTTTTGTATCAACAACATATTGTTGTAAATTTACATTATTATCTAAATATAATTCTGTTGCATTAATATAAGTTTCTTTTGCTGTATTATTCATTGATCCTTTTGATTTAGTAAATTGATTTAAAACTGACGGAAAAGCAATTATACTAATTAAAGCAATTACAACTATTACAGCTAAAAGTTCAACAAGTGTAAAACCACGTTCCATAGCATCACCTAATATAATTATAACATTTATTTTCAATTTGTAAACAAAAAGAAGTTATAACTTCTATAAGTTAACATTGTGATATACATGTTGTACATCTTCAACATCTTCTAGCATAGTTACTAACTTCTTAAATACTTCTAAATCTTCACCAGTAAGTGTAATTGTGTCTTTTGGAATCATTGTAATTTCATCCATTTCAAATTCTACATTTGGTAAAACATTACTAATAGCATTTTTAATATCAAATAAATCTTTTGGATTACCATAAATAACAGTAAGTCCATTATTTGTTTCAACATCATCAATATCAATATCAGCCATAATCATTTGTTCTAAAGCTTCTTCTTCACTTAACCCTTTAAAACCAACTATACATAAATGATCATATTGATAAGCAACACTTCCAATAGCTCCCATTTTAACATGACACTTATTTAAAACTGCTCTAATACTACTTACACTACGATTTACATTATCAGTTAAGCAATCAACAATTACAGTTGAACCAGCTGGTCCAAATAATTCATAACGTGCTTCTACATAGCTTTCATCAGCACCATTATTTACTTTATCAATTGCTCTTTTAATAATATCACTTGGAACTTGTTCTTTTTTTGCTCTTTCTACTAATCTTTTTAAACTAGCATTACTTTCAAGTTCAACACCACCAGTTTTAGCAGCTTGATATATTTCTCTTGCATACATTGAATATAATTTTGATTTAGCTGCTCCAGTTTTTTGAATACTAGCTTTTCTTACTTCATATGCTCTTCCCATATTATCTTCCTTTCGCTTTTATATTTTACTTTATTTTCCTAAATTTGACAAGTTTTTTTCTTGTACTAAACTAATTTCATTTAATTCTTTTAATAAAGGACTCAAAATAAATGTATTATCTTTTATTTTTAAATTAGCCCAACCACCAACATATAACATTTCTTCAAAATCACAATCTACCATTTCCGTTAAACATTCTAACTTTTGAATATTATTAACAAATTTATTTGTTAAGTTTAATTGTATTTTCTTTTGTTCATTATTTAATTTCATTAAAATATCTTTTTTTTCTTCTTCATTCTTTCCTAAAACATTTGCCTTAAATTCATTAGACTTTTCTTTTCCATAATACCTAACTGGCAAAAATGGAATTATTTTTATTTTTTCAACTCCCATTTGTTTTAATTTTAAAATAAATAGATATAAGAAAAAAATAAAATTTGGAGAAACATTACGCATACTTTTCTTAAAATAAGGGGATAAATTTTCTTTATTTATAATATAATCATTTTTTAAATTTTCCTTTATTATTTGATTAATTGATTCAAAATAGTTGTTAGTTTCACTTTTATGATTTTGTAATGCATAAATATAACAACATTCATCACTTATTCCAAAGGAAATAGATGGTGAAAAATAATTATTGTTTTCATCACTTATTCTAAATTGACATTTATATGGTGTTTCTAACATTAAAGATTGTTTAGTTATTCTATAGTAAATTGAAGAATTATTTAATAATTTAACATTTGAACATAAATTTTTTTCACTATCTTCATAATTTTCTTTTAAAAAGTTAATTCGTGTTTTTAAATATTCTTCTGGATATAAAAAATCATTATAAGTAGCATTGTTAAAAGCTAACGCTAATATTTTTTTAATATATTCATCATTTGTAATATCACTTGGTTTTTCATATTTTTCAAGAGTCAAATAAACATAATCTTCTAGAAGTTTAAAAAACAAATTACTATTATTAACTTTTAAATATGGTACTTGATTATCAATATCTTTACTATTATCTAAGTTAGAACAATATTTAATATTATAGAAGAATTCTTCTTCTCCTAAATAAGGATTATTTTGAATAATTTTAATTCTTCCTTTATGTGCATTTGGAACAATTTCATTTAAAAATATTTCTTTTATATTCATGTTAATCCCCTACACTTCTATTAATTGCATCACGGGCTGCAACTTGTTCAGCTTCTTTTTTACTATGTGCACTACCTTTACCATACACAACATCATTAATTTTTACAACAACAGTAAATTTCTTATCGTGAGCTGGTCCTTCTTCATCTACTAATTCGTATTCTAAACTTTTTTTATCTGTTTGAACTAATTCTTGTAATTTAGATTTATAATCGTCAAAAAAGTCTAATGTTTCATTTTCAATAATTGGAATAATATTTTCTTTCATAAAATTTTGTACGAAATCTATTCCTTGATCTAAATACATAGCTCCTAACATAGATTCAAAAATATCGGCAACAATTGTCTTACGAAATTTACCGCCACTTTCTTCTTCGCCATGTCCTAATCTTAAATAATTATTATAACCTAGTCTAAGTGAATACTCATACAAAGCATTTTCACATACATAATGTGAGCGAAGCTTTGTCATAACACCTTCAACTTCATTAGTATTTTTATACAAATATTCACTCATAATAAGTTCTAATACAGCATCTCCTAAATACTCTAAACGTTCATAACTTTCTACTCTATTCTCATTTGCATAAGAAGTATGAGTTAAAGCTTGTTCATATAATTTATAATTAGTTGTGTTAATTTTCAACTTTTTTAATAATTCTTCCATGTTTCACCTCCTTTGCCATATATATTTTACCACACTTTATAAAAGTTTAAAACTGCCATTTACATTAAAGCGATATTCTAGTATAATATTAATGTGATTATATGAAGAAAATGTTTATAAGTATTATAAAATTTTACCAAAAAATACCTGGTCCATGGCATTTAGCATGTCGCTTCACACCAACTTGCTCAAATTATATGATTGAAGCAATTGAAATTCATGGAGTTTTAAAAGGAATGTTTTTGGGAATTAAAAGAATATTAAAATGTAATCCATGGGGGCCTAGTGGTTATGATCCCGTACCAAAAAAAGGAGAATGGAAATGAAAAAAATTTTTGTTATATGTTTTTTATGTTTAATTTCACTAAATGTTAGTGGTTGTTTAAAAAGAGATAATTTGGAAGATATTACAATATATACAACTGTTTACCCATTTGAATATATTACAAATCGTTTATATGGTGAACACAGTACAATTTATAGTATATATCCAGATGGTTCTGATCCTACTAAGTATAAATTAACAGATAAACAAATAAAAGATTATAGTAAAGCTAGTTTATTTATATTTAATGGATTAAGTGAGGAAAAAGAATATGTTGCTCCAATGCTTAAAAATAATAAAAATATGAAGATTATTGATTCAACTTTAACAATGGAATATACTAATAATATTGAAGAATTATGGCTTGATCCATCAAATTTCTTAATGCTTTCACAAAATATTAAAAATGGATTATTAGAATATATTAGTAATCATTATTTAAAAAACAATATAAAAGAAAATTATGATAGTTTGAAAATTGATATTTCTAATATAGATGCTAAACTAAAATTATTAAGTGAAAGTAGTAACAATCCAACTATTGTAGTTTCAAATGATCTATTCAAATTTTTAGAAAAATATAATATTACAGTTATTTCTCTTGAAGAAAATGATAATTTAACTGAAAAGACTATTTATGATGTTAAAAATTTAATTGAAAATGGTGAAATTAATTATATATTTACTGATCAAAATGAAGAAGTTAATCAGACAGTTCAAGATATAGTTGATACTTATGGAGTTGAGTTATTATCAATTCACAATTTATATAATTTAAGCGAAGAAGAAAGAACTGCAAAAAGTGATTATATTTCTATTATGAATGAAAATATTGAGCTATTAAAGAACGAATTATATGATTAATATTGACTTATTAACGATTTTATGGTAAAGTTAAAAGGCGTGGAAACTTTAGAAGGAGGGTTATTATGGCAAAAAAAGCTACAGGAAGAAAACCATTATTTGGAAATAATAGATCTCATGCATTAAATGCTACTCGTAAAAAACAAGGATTAAACTTACAAAATGTTAAATTAGAAGATGGTTCTATCGTTAGACTTAGTGCAAGAGAAATTAGAACTATGAAAAAACGTGCAAATGCTTAATGCATTTGTTTTTTTTTTACAAAAAATTACAAAAAAAAGGAATCCCATACCGTAGTACTAGGATTTCCTTTTGAAGGCATATGAGATCTTCCTTTCTTTTTATGTAGGAGTGTTTATATATATTTATATTCTTTTATTACATCTTGTTGTACTTTTAAGTTGACTCTTGACATCACCTTTCCTTTCTACATATTAAGTATACTTCACAGTTGTGATAATTTAATGAAAAAAATATGAAAGAAAAAGAACAATCAATTTTGTCCTTTTGGTTCTAGCAAAGATAATGAAACTTTTTTCTTTTCTAAGTTAATTTCATCAACATAACAATCAACAATATCACCTACATTTAATACTTCTTTTGGATGTTTTATATATTTATCAGTTATTTTAGATATATGAACTAAGCCATCATTTTTAATACCAATATCAATAAATGCTCCAAAATCAACAACATTTCTAACTGTTCCTTGTAGCTTCATCCCTACTTTTAAATCTTCAAGTTTTAAAATATCTTTTTTTAGTAATGGTTTTGGCATATCATCACGTGGATCGCGATTTGGTTTTAATAATGTTTTAACAATATCTTCTAATGTATAATAATCAGTTTTTAAAATATCTACATATTTATTTATATCTAAATTTTCTAATTTTTCATTTAATTCTTTTGTTCCAATCATAGCTAAATTACTATCTAAAGCTTTTAATAAATTATTAGTAATATCATAACTTTCAGGGTGAATACCTGTTCTATCTAAAATATTAACAGCATCTGGTATTCGCAAGAAACCAATTGCTTGCGTATAAGTTTTATCACTTAAAATCTTTTTCTTTTTTATTTCTTCACGATTAGTTATTTTCCCAAATTTATTACGATATTCTAATATTTTATCAATATTCTTTTTAGTTAAACCAGAAACATATTTTAAAAGTGATGCACTAGCAGTATTAATATTAACACCTACTTGGTTTACAGATTTACTAACAACAAAGTCTAAAGACTCAGTTAATCTTTTATTAGAAACGTCATGTTGATATAGTCCTACTCCAATACTTTGTGGATCAATTTTAACAAGTTCTGATAATGGATCTTGTAATCTTCTTCCAATACTTATAGCACTACGTTCTTCAACATGTAAATCTGGAAATTCAGAAATTGCTAATTTAGAGGCTGAATACACACTAGCACCGGCTTCATTTACAATGATATATTCAACTTTTCTTGTTTTACAACTATTTATTACATCAGCAACTAAAGCTTCACTTTCACGTGATGCAGTACCATTTCCAATAGCTATAATATCTATTTTATATTCATCAATTAATCTTAATAATTCTTTTTTACTTTCTTCATATTGATTCTTAGGTTCATGTGGATAAATAACTGTTATTTTTTCTGGTTTTCCCGTTTCATCAATAACCGCTAATTTACAACCTGTACGATACGCTGGATCAAAGCCTAATACTACTTTATCTTTCATTGGTGGTTGCATTAATAGTTTTTCTAAATTTAGTCCAAAATTAGCAATAGCAACCTCTTCTGCTTTTTCTGTAGCTTCGGCACGTAATTCTCTTTCAATACTAGGTTTAATTAAACGTTTATAACTATCTTTAATTGCATCTACAATATATTCTTTAGTAAAAGATTCTTTATTCTTAATTACTTTTTCTTCTAAGAAATTAATGACTTCTTGTTCATCTAACTTAAGTGATACAGTTAAAACTTTTTCCTTTTCCCCACGATTAATCGCAAGAATACGATATGATTTAATCGTTTTTAAAGGTTCTACATAATCATAATACATTTCATATGTTTTAAGTTCATCAACAGCACTTTTCTTCTTTTTTGATTCCACATTACTATTAAAATAAGTATGTCTTCTTATCCATTTACGATAAAAAGCATTATCACTTATATATTCAGCAATAATATATTTAGCTCCAGTTAAAGCTTCTTCTTTAGTTTTTACTTTATCATTTAAATATGGTTTAACAAGTAAATCAATATTACCATTAGTAGGACATGACATGATTTTTTTAGCAAGTGGCTCTAATCCTAAAGCAATAGCCTCCGTAACTTTTGTTTTTTTCTTTTCTTTATATGGTCTATATAAATCCTCTACTTCAACTAATTTACTAGATGCCATAATCTTAGCTTTTAATTCATCAGTCATTAAACCTTTTTCATCAATTAATCTAATTACATCTTCTTTTCTTTTTAATAAATTTACTTGATAAATATAAACTTCATTAATTTCTCTGATTTGTTCTTCATTTAAATTACCTGTCGCTTCTTTACGATAACGCGCAATAAAAGGGATTGTATTCCCTTCTTCTAATAATTTTAATGTTGTTTCAACTTGTTTTTCTTTTATATTTAAATTTTTACTTATTTCTAAAATAATATTTTGATTCATTTTACTTCTCCTTGATGTCCATAAATTTTATTAATTCTTCTTCATTAATATGACCAGCAACATAACGATCAATTTTTCCATTTTCTAAATCCATAATCATTGGAATAATTACCCCTGCTTTTGTATAATCATCAGCCTTTGCAAACTTTTCTGTATCAGCTTTATTAATATTTGAAAAATCTAAAATTTTTACCATTATACGTTCTTTTTTAGCTACATTCTCTACTAATTCTAACATTTCTTCAGATGTTGTTGTCTCATCATAAATAAATATATAACTATTCGATTCTTTATTACGTAATTCAAAATAGTTATCTAAAGTAATTTCTTTTGTAAAATCTTTTGTAAAATAGTAAATTACACTACCTAATACTACTAATAAAATAATTGCAACTACAATTATTGTCTTATTATTTTTAATTTTTTCAAGTTTGTCATTTTTTTTATTCTTATTTTTCACACTATTCTTTTTCATACCATCCTTACCTTTTTTAATATTATACCATATTTTAATATTTTCTTTTAATATTTCTTTCTTTTTGAATACCATTTTTTATAATATCATTACCAAATCGTTTTTTTAATGTATCAATTGTTGTATCCAATTTTTTATTTTCATCTCTTTCTTGTATATTTTCAAAAAGAGAAACTTGATGCATAGTAGTATCTGTTAATTGATCCAATCTTACACCAACTAAACGAATTGCTTCACCATGATACATTTCTCTAAATAATTCTAAAGCAGTTTTTTTAATTTCAATAGTTATATCTGTTGCATTTTTTAATTTTTTTTGATGTGAAAAAGTTTTAAAAAAATTATCTTTTAACATAACCCCTACTACATTTGCATACTTTTTTTCTTTTCTAAGAGCTAAACTAACATTATCTACTATTGCACTTATTATTTTTTCTAATTCTTCACGATTTACAACATCATGCGATAATGTTGTTGAATTACTTATTCCTTTAGGTGCACTGACGCTTGAATCAACTAGACCATTATCTATTCCATTAGCAATTTCAATCATTCTAGAAGTTTGATTTTTAAAATATTTATATAAAAAATTTGGATCAGCATTAGCTAAATCAGCAATTGTTTTTATATTTATAGCAATTAATTTTTTACTGGTTTGTTTACCAATACCAAAAAGCTTATTTATTGGTAGTGGCCACATTTTTTCTTTTATTTCATTACTAAATAAAGTATGTATTTTATTTGGTTTTAAAAAATCTGAAGCCATTTTTGCACAAAGCTTATTTTCTGCAATACCAATGTTTACCGTAAATTTTAAAGTATCATTAATTTCTTTTTGAATCTTTTTAGCAAATTCAATTGGATCACCATACAATTTCATAACATTAGTATATTCTAAATAACATTCATCAATAGAAACTATTTCAATATCAGGGGTATATTCTTTTAACAGTTCAAATAAACTATTAGACATATATTGATACCATTTATAGTTTGGCGGATAAACTCTTAAAGAAGGACATTTTTTTCGTGCACTATAAAGAGTTTCAGCTGTTACTACGCCCATTTTTTTAGCTGGCATTGATTTAGCAAGAACAATTCCCCTTCTAGCTTCTTCATCACCACCAATTACTGCATAACTATTTCTAATATCATACTTACTACCATGATTAAGTAAATCAATTGCAGTCCATGACAAGAAAGCATTATTAACATCTATGTGCATTACAATTCGTTTCATCTAACCACCTTATATATATTATAACGAACAAAGTTTCGGTTGTAAAGAAAAAAAGCAATAAAAATTGCTTTAATTCATTATATAACGAAGATAAGTTCCTAATATTACTCCAATATTAAAAATGAAATTTATAACATATCCTAGTAGTGATAATGTTATTATAAATATTAATATTTTTATAATATAATTTTTTATTCTAAGGGACATATTTTATTTTCTTTAGCTCTTCTGATGGCTGTTCCAAAACTTTGCCCTAATTCAAAAATAGCTTCTATTCCTCTTACTAAATAATTTATCATACTGGCACTTATAGAGCCACCTACAATATTAAATAGTTCTTCATCTTTTAATACTTTCATATCTTACCTGCATTCCAAAGGCCTAACCAAGCCATCTATAACTCCAAGTAGAAATACTATTCCAGCCCCAATAGCTAAACAAGCTCCTAGACTAAGAGAACCACCTTCGATATCTAATAATTCATTTTTAGTTAATTCCTTCATATAACCCCCGTTTCACATAATTAATTATTTCTTTTAAGTATGTCGTTTTTGGTTGAATAAACATTACTTCAAGTTTATAATTTTCAACTCTTTTTTCTTTTGGAATTTCAATTTTTAAAAAAACTTCGTGATAAATTTCTAAACTATTATCTACTTTATAAGCTTCTTTAATAGTAAAATAATCTAACTTTGTCTTTTTTTCATCTACTATAACATTATGGCAATTAATCTTTTTTAGATCTTCATCACCAACATATATTTTAATATAATATCTATTATCTTCTAACACAACAAAACCATCGAATGAAATTATTCTTTTTATAGGAATAATAATAAAAATTAAAACAAATATTAAAGTAAAGAGTGATATAAAAATAATAAAATAAATCATTTTAGGTAATTTTTGATTTATTATATAAGTTCTATTTTGATACATCTAAAATAACTTGTCCTTCTTTTAATTTAATCATTCGATCAAATAAATCTAAATTATCTAAGCGATGTGATACTATTACAAATGTCTTATCCCTAAAATACTTAAACATATCTTTTAATATTTGTCTTTCCATATTTATATCTATTTGACTTAATCCTTCATCTATAAAAATATAATTTGTCGCTTTTAAAAGATACCGGGCAAGTATTATTCTATTCTTTTCTCCTCCTGATAAATTTACTCCACCTTCTTCAATTAAAGTATTAAGTCCCAAATTCTTATCTTTTACAATTAAATCTATTTTACATATTTTTATTACTTTTTTTAATATTAATTCATCATAACTTCGATTCATAATTATATTATTTAGTATCGTTCCCGTAAATAAATATTCATCTTGAGATAAATACGTAATATTTTTTTTACGTGCTTTATCACTATAATCTAAGTAATCAAAATCATTAAAAAATATTTTATCCCGCTTACTAATATAAAAATTAGAACATAGTTTTAAAAGTGTACTCTTTCCACTACCACTTGTTCCAACAAGTACTATCTTTTCTCCTTTCTTAATATTTAGCGTTATATCTTTTAATACTTGAACATTCTTATCATTACTATAAGATAATTTCTTAATATTAATCTCTTTTAAATATAATTTATTAATTACACCATCTTTTAATTTCTCTTCTTGTAAATCAATTAATCTTTGTAAAGATAATTTTAAATTACTAAGTTCAACATCTAAATTAGTAAAACTATCTAAACTATTCATTATATTAAATAACAAACTTTGAATAATGAGGATACTATTTGTACTTAATTCTTTTTGAACTATTAAATACATAATAAAACTTATAAATATTATAAAGTTTATATCTTTTAATAAATTATAAATTAAACTTCTTAAATTTAATATCTTCCCTAATCCTTTTTGTTTTAATGAATAATTAATTAAATTAGTTTCTAACTTATTATCAAAATTAGTTTCTAAGTGTAATCCTTTAATACTATTAATACCAATTAAAGATTCTGTTAGTGAAGTGTTTAGATGTGCTTCTTCTTGTTTACAATTATTTAGTGTTGTTACAATAATATTTTTAAATAATAAATATAAACAAAAATAAATAAAAATATAAATTAGTAGTATTAAAGTTAATTTTTCATTAATAAAAATTATTAATAATAAAGAAGATAAAAATAATATTAAATCAGTTGTAATAAAAATTAAAATATTAGTAAAAGAATTTTTTATTGTCATTGCATCACTGATTCTTTGAATAACATCACCAGTAGTATGGTTGTGATAATAAAGATAAGGAAGATGAATTAAGTGTTTAATAACATCTATTACTAATGTTAAGTCTATTTTTTGATTTAAATAAATAATAACAATATTTCGATAATATAAAGTTATATTTTTAAATACATAAAAAGTTCCAAAAAACAGAGAAATTAATATTAAGTTTTGTAAAAAATAATATTGCTTTAATGATTCAACAATTGTCTTTAAATAGAAGGAAGTGATAATGTTTGACAGTGTTATTAATAATGATAATATAATTATATTTATTAATAATTTTTTATTTTGTTTAAATAAACTAAATATAATTTTATATATTGGCGTATTTTTATGTATTTCAAGTTTTGTTATAGGATATAAGAATATTAATACTTCATTCCAATCTTTTATAAAATCATCAAAAATTATTGTTTTAATTTTACTAGCTGGATCAGCTATAACAATTGTCTTTTTTTTAAAATCGACTTTATATATAACGATATAATGACCACTACTTTCATATTTTAAATGAGCAATACATGGTAGTACAAAGTTATCTTTATTTAAATCATCAAATTTACATTTTATTCCTTTTGCAGTAAAACCAATTCTTTTACTTGCTTCAATTAAATGATAAGCTGTTGTGCCATGATTATTAGTATTAGTTAATTTTCTAAGTTCATTTAAAGTATAATTACCACCATAATATTTTATTATCATAGCTAATGAGCATACACCACAATCTTTTTCATTTAATTGTTTTATAAAAGGAAAATGTTTAAACACTTTTTCACCCCCTCATTAGTTATATACTCTAAAACTTTTCTATTTCCTTTTTTTTATCAAAAAAAAACTATTTTTTTAAAATAGTTATGTATTTATCACCATATTTTTTTTCTTTTATAACTTCATAGTTAAACTCAATCTTTTCTTTTTCATATTCACAAATAATAATGCCCTCATCTGATAGTAAATCTAATTCATAAATAGATTTTAACGTTGGAGTAATTAAATTATCATCATATGGTGGATCTAAGAAAATAATATCAAATTTTATTCCTTGTCTTTTAAATTGTTGTAAAGCTTTTAAATAATCATTATTTATAAAATAACATTCTTCTTCTATTTTTGAATTATTATAATTCTTTTTTAAAGTGTTAATTACTTTAATATTTTTATCAACAAAATAACATTTTAAAGCTCCATTACTTAAAGCTTCAAATCCTAATGAACCACTTCCAGCAAATAGATCTAAACAAACTGAATTTTTTACTTTGTTTTGAATCATTGCGAATAAAGATTCACGTACACGATCCATTGTTGGTCTAGTACCAATAATATTATATCCTAAAATATTTCTTCCTTTATATTTACCACTAATAATACGCATTATATCACCTAAGTAATATTTTACCACAATTATTTAAAAGATGACATAATTGTTTGTAACATTTCAACTGTTTCTAACATACGATTTAGTTTATCAGCAGGACGTAATCCATACCTTTCTTTAGCTTGTTCTTCAAACTCTTTAAAACGATTAGGTTCTCTATTTAATATTTTATACCAATAAGAATTTTCACGAATATATCTTTGATAATAGGGATTGTTTTTTATTTTAAATTGAACATCTAATATCATTAATCTTCAAAATGTTTATAAAGGGGTCTAGGCTTATAACTATTTTCTGTTGTTGCTTTATTAGTTCCAAAATCTTGTAAAACACCTAGTACTCTTTGTAAACTATTTATTCCATTTTCAACACTATCTAAGTCAATATTTTTAACAAATCCCATGAGTTCACCTAACGAAGATACATTACTTTTTTTAGTTTCATTTACTTGTTGTGTTGTGGTTGTTAAGTATTCTTTCCAAATATTTTCATCTTCACCATACATATCATATAATTCATAAAATTTTTGCCAAGTCATTTGTTCATTTTTTACATACTTTAATAAACTAGGATGTGATTTTACAAAAAGTTTAAATTTTTCTTTTGTATTCATGTTAATCACCTATTTTAATATATGTAAATAAATCTAATAAGTGTACAAAAAAAGAATAATTAATCATTATTCTCTTTTATGTGGATTAAATTTTTAGATAATTCCTCAAGAGCACGACCAATATTTTTCTTTGATACATACTCTTCTTCTTTTAATTGATAATGTTTTGTTACTTCCATTTCTTTGGCTCTTTTAGAAATTATATTAACTAATAAATATTTAGAACCAATTTGTGTTAACATTTTATCAATTGATGGATATATCATAAATATCACTCCCTATTATTATAATATACTATAAAATATTTATTATCAAGTAAATAGATTTTATTTGACAATATTTGACGTTAAACAATTGTTTCTATTATTAATGGATTAGGTTTGTGATAATGTTCATTTATAGTAAAACAATCTAATATTTCATTAATATTAATATCTTTTTCTCCTAAATATACTTTAACTAATTCTTCATCATTAATTACGAAGTCTCCTACTTTTTTTAGTATTTTAAGACCTACCTTAGAATCAATTACATCTTCTTTTTGATAACGTCCAGCTCCAAGCTTACGTGATAATTCACCAATTGCTTCTGTATTTATTTCAGTTATAAATCCTGTCTTATTAGCTTTTATAGAAATTACTTTATCTGAAATAACCATTTCTTTAATATTTCCATGTTGATATTTAATTACTTCATAAAATTTATTTAAAGCTTTTCCTGTAACTAAAACATTACGAACTTCTTTGGTAGCTTCTTCTATTGTAATATCTTTACCTATTTTAACCATTTGAATTGCTAAAAAGATTACAAGACTTGTAATATCTTTAGGTCCTTTTCCTTGTAGAACATTTATACTTTCCTCTACTTCTAAAGAATTTCCAATAGCTTCTCCAAGTGGCTCAAACATATTAGTTAAAATACAAACTACTTTTTTATTGTAGTTCTTACCAATTTTTATCATTAAATTAGCAAGTTTTTTAGCATCCTCTTTATTTTTCATTAAAGCCCCATTACCAACTTTTACATCAATTACTAAAACATCTGCTCCGCTAGCTAATTTCTTACTCATAATACTTGAAGCAATCAAAGGAATTGATTCAACAGTTGCCGTAACATCGCGTAATGCATACATTTTTTTATCAGCTGGAACTAACTTTTTAGAACCACTAGCAATAGCTACATGAATTTCTTCAACTTGTTTCTTAAAATCATTTAATGACATATCAGTTTTTAAACCAGGAATAGCTTCTAATTTATCAATTGTTCCACCAGTAAACCCTAAACCACGTCCACTCATTTTAGCCATATTTAAGCCTGTTGCAGCAACAATAGGAGCAAGTATCAATGTCGTTTTATCACCAACACCACCAGTTGAATGCTTATCTAACTTAATTCCAGAAATAGACGTTAAATCAATCTTATCTCCACTATTTAACATAGCATCTGTTAAATATATTGTTTCCTCATCACTCATACCATTAATAGTTATTGCCATAAGTAGTGCACTCATTTGATAATCTGTTATGTTTTCAGAAACATAATTAGTTATAACATATTCAATTTCTTCTTTAGTTAAACTAATTTTTTTTCTTTTTTTATTAATAATATCTACTATATTCATATTATTCCCCTATTCTTATAATAAGTATATCATAAAAACAAGAATAGTGTTACCTATTCTTATTATTTATAAATTTATTTTACGATTTATAACATCAATAATTCTTTTTGGATCTTCACAAAATTTATTATATAATTTAGGACTTTTCTTTAATTCATTTATTATTTTAATATCATCTTTAGATAACTTAGTTGTATATTTTGCTTCATCCTCATATACAACACCAACGTCATTACCTAAAGCATAATCTGGTGTAATATCTAAAACTTCTGTTAATTTATTAAATATATCAAGGGTTGGTGTTCGTGTACCTCTTTCATAACCACAAACTGAAACTTTTGATACATTAAGTAAATTGCCCAAATCACTTTGTGTATACCCTTTTTTTAATCGCGCCTCTTTTATTCGTTGACCTATTAACACAATATATCACACCTCCGTTATCTATCTGTTAATATTATAACAATAATCGTTTTAAAGTTTACAAAATTAACTTTTAATTAATTTTTAGACTTGAAATTTACTTTTAGTTAATATATAATAATATTAAAGAAGGTGATCAGATGTCTAAATTAAAACAAATACGTTCAAAAGCTAATATGAGTTGTGGTGATATGGCAAAGATTTTAAATATCAGTAAAACTCACTATTGGCAAATTGAAAAGAAACAACGCAAACTTTATTATGATGTAGCAATCAAAATAAGTGCTTTATTTAATTTAAAACCTGATGACCTATTTTATGAAGATTATAACAATTAATCTTCTTTTTTCTTACTTGATAGAAAACTAACTTTTTCAGCAATTACTTCCATTACATATTTTTTTTGTTCTTCATTATCTTCATAAATACGTGATTGAATACGACCTTTAACCGCAATTAAATCTCCTTTTTTACAATAAGCAACAGTATTTTCAGCAATACCTTTCCATAAAACACAAGAAATAAAATCTGATTCATATTCACCATCAATATTTTTATAATTTCTTGGAACAGCTAAAGTTACAGATGTTACTGAATTACCATTGTCAGTTGTCTTTAATTCTGGATCACGAACTAATCTACCTACTACAACTGATTGATTCATTATAAACCTCCTTTCAAAATGAATATAAAATAATTTTTTAATAATAGCAAATGATAAATTTTAAAAATTTGTTAGTTTAATTAATCAAAAAAGTTAAATAAAAAAAAGAAATACTAAATTTTTGTATTTCTTTTTTAACTAATTTGTAAAGTTTGTCTATTCGCAATTTAAATCAAAAGTTGTACTTGCAATTTCGTTTTTATCACCTTTTAAGTTAAATGTTACTTTTGAAGTTGACTTACAATCTTTTAATTTATCTAAATCATAATCAGCATCAGCATTCTTTTTAGCATTTTCTAGCATTTCAATAGTTATTTCAACACTATTTGTACCAATTACATAATCTTGCATATAATTTTTATAATAATCTTTTGCATATTCTTCCATTACTTTTTCTTCAGCAGTCTTTCCTTTTCCACATCCACAAACAAACAATACACAAATTAAAGCACTACATAACATTTTTTTCTTCATATAATCACCCCTTAAAAATAATTTTTTAATAATGCATTTAATTCAACCGCATATTCCATTGGTAATTCTTCTCTAAAACGATCTAAGAATCCCATAATAAGTAACTCTTTAGCTTTTTCGATATCTAGTCCCCGACTCATTAAATAAAATAATTTATCTTTACTAATTTTTGATACAGTCGCTTCATGATTAATAGAAGACGTTTTATTATTTACTATATTAACAGGGATTGTATCACTTTTAGAATCCTTATCTAATATTATTGTATCACATTTTATTGTACTTTGGGAATTTTTTGCATTTTTAGAAATTTTTACAAGCCCACGATAAGTTGCATTTCCCCCATTACTAGCAATTGATTTACTTATAATACTACTTTTTGTATATGGAGCTAGATGAATCATTTTAGCTCCAGCATCTTGAATTTGATTATCAGTGGCAACAGCAATAGAAACACAATTCCCTTGAGCTCGTTTTCCATTTAATATACAACAAGGATATTTCATATTAACTTTAGAACCAATATTACCATCAATCCATTCCATTAATCCATCTTCTTCAACAATTGCTCTTTTGGTTACTAGATTATAAACGTTATTAGACCAGTTTTGGATTGTCGTATAACGGCATCTTGCACCTTTTTTTACATATATCTCTACGACTGCCGCATGAAGTGAATCTGTTGTATAAGTTGGAGCTGTACAACCTTCCATATAATGAAGATCACTACCCTCATCAACAATTATAATTGTTCTTTCAAACTGTCCCATATTTCGTGTATTAATACGAAAATAACTTTGTAATGGTCGATCTAACTTAGTATGAGGTGGAACATAAATAAAAGTTCCTCCACTCCATACTGCCCCATTTAAAGCTGTATATTTATTTTCATTATATTTTACTAAATTGTTAAAATATTCTTTAAAAAGTTCTGGATATTTTTTTAAAGCTGTATCAGTATCACAAAAAATAATATTTTTGTCTTCTAATTCTTTTATCATATTGTGATACACAACTTCACTTTCATATTGAGCACCTACACCAGCTAAATATTTTTGTTCAGCCTCAGGAATTCCTATTTTATCAAAAGTATCTTTAATATCTTTAGGAACATCTTCCCATTTATTTTTTACATCACTTACTTTTTTATAATAATGAATTTCATCAAAATTTATTTTAAGTTCTGGGCCAAAATTAGGATTACTTAACTTAGAAAATTTTTTATAAGCTTTAACTCTAAATTCAGTCATCCAACTAGGCTCTTTTTTTAAATGAGATATTTCTCTAACAACATCTTCATTTATTCCTACATCTAATGTTTTCATAACATCACCACTTATATATTATAATAAAAAAAAGAAAAAAGAAAAAGAAGATTTTCAAAATCTTCTTTATTTTACTAATTTTTTTTGTTTTTCTTTTGCTAATATTTTTTTTGCATTATCAGTAATTGTTTTTAATTCATCAATACTAAAATTAAATACACTATCATAACCTAATCTATTAATATTGGCGTAACCATCAATATACTCTTTAATGTTACCTTTTAATAAATCTTGATATATTTGATTATATTGGTCATCAATTAGTTCAATTTTTTTTGAAAATCTTTTACCAGTAACAGTATACTGTAAAATATCATATTCTGTCTCTCCATCCAATAAGTCAATTGCCTTATCATCTCTAATCAATATTGGAACATTAGTTTTAGATAAAAGAAATTTTATTTTACTTTTACGCATACTACCTGAAAGTGGTTTATCAGTTCTTGAAACATAACATGTGTTAGCAATGTTTATAGATGAAAGAGTCGAATCGTTTTCTAATATATATCTTTTCTTCTCTTTTAGTTCTATTTCTTCAGGTGTAAATTCTAAACGTTTAAATTCTTCCAATCTAGAAGTTCCATGTGTAGTTAAAATAAAATTTTTCATTTGCATAATAGTTTTATCAAAATTTGTAACATCGTAAGTAATAGTTGAACGTCCCTCTTCATTTTTTTGATATTCTCTATTAAATAAATCTTCATCTATTTTACTAATATGATCTAGTGTAAAACACTTTTCTCCAACGCTAACATCTGATTTTAAAGAATATTTTTCACCAGATATAATATCAATCATCTCTAATGTTTCTAAATTTTCTTTAGTAAAATCCAGTTTATAATGTGGATAGGCTATAATTGTTTTATCATAGCTGTATTCCTTACCTTCATTAACAAAAATTTTTACTGAAACAAAATGTTTAAACATATCATAAACAGACTTCCCATATTTTCCTTTTAATTCTCTATAATATTTATTTTTCATTAACATCATCCTTTTCTAATATCTTTTTCATTCCCCACCATGGCAGTAAGGCACATTTTTTACGATTTGCTTGTTTATAAATATCATTATAAACAATTGCTTGTTCTAATAATTCTTCGTCATATTCTTTTTCATCAATCATATTCTCAAAATTTGAAACAATTTTCTTTGCTTCTTCTTTAGATTTACCAATTAAAGTTTCAATCATAATTGAGGTAGAACTAGTACATATTGCACAAGCTTCACCATCAAATCTAATATCACTGATTTTATTATCATCAATCTTGGCCATCAAATTAATTTCATCAATACAACTATCATTATTAGTGTTAGAGGTTAAATAATTTTTATCATCTATTAAACCTCGATGACGGGGATTTTGATAATGATCCAAAATAATACTGCGTTTTAATTTTTCATCCATTTTATCACCTTAATTTTTTTGAATAAACTTTTTCATCAATATTTTCTTTTTCAATTTCAAAACCAAATTTATTAGCACATTTAATACTTGGAATATTGTCATCTTTTATATAAAGAACCAATTTATCAATATCATATTTTTTCAATTCATCAATAACTGCATTCAATAATGCAATACTTAATTTTCTTCTTCTAAATTCTTCAAATATTCCATATTGTATTTCTAAACAATTGCCATTTTCAATCAATCTAATAAAACCAATATTAACTTTGCCTAAATATACTAAATAATTTCCTTGAAGTTTAGAATCTTCATTTACTTCAAAAAAAACTAAATTTAAATTAGTAAAATATTTATTAATTTGATTATCTTTTTTTATTTTTTCTAAAGCTTTTAAATGATTAGTATTCCAAAAGTCAAAGCTTTCCATTGTAAAAAAATTTAAATTAAACTTCATTATATCCCCTCATGTTTAAATATTATATCACTTTTTTTTAAAATTACAAAATAAAAAAGAGTAAAAAACTCTTTTATGATAATACTAAAGTAGCAAATGTAAGAATTACAATATTTACAATGGCAATTGTAATAATTACTTTTAAGGCCCAACGTATCCATGTTGGATATTCTACCTTGGCTAAAGCAAGTCCACCCATAATTGCACCACAAGTAGGTGTAAATAAGTTAACAAGACCATTTGCAGCAACCATTGTCATTATAGTGCTTTCAACATTATATCCTAACTCACTAGCAAGTGGAGCTATAATAGGAGTTGAAAGTGTTGCAAGTCCTGAACTAGATGGAACTAATACTGATAATATTACATGTAAAATGTAATTTAATGGTGTAAATATTTGAATTGGAACATTTCGTAGTAATTCAGCAGCATTATAGATAATATAATTATCTAAATATGTACTTTGCATTAATACTGATGCTCCACGAGCAATTGCAATAATTAATATTACTCCAACCATGTCATCTGCACCATCGATGAATAAATCTACAAACTTCTTTTCTCCATCTTTATTTAATATACCAATAATAATAGCCATTAACAAGAACCATAAAGCAGCATCATAGAAATACCAACTTCCAATAGGTGCACCTGTTAACCATGCTGTCCATGAAGTAAAGATTGAAATACCAAATTCTTCCCATGGAATAAATCCAATAATCATAACTACAAATGTTAATGCGAATAAGCATAAAGTGATTTTTTGACTACCACTTAATTTAGCATTAGCAATTTCTTTGTTATCTTTCTTTCCATATTCAGCAGCCATATTACGTCTTTCACGTAAGCTTAAGAAAGTTGAACCTTTTCTTTTTATAACTTTTCTTGCATAACTTAATACAAATAAAGTTGAAATAAGATATGTAGTTAACCAAAGTAAACTTCCAATTCCAATAATTAATGCTTGATTAGCAACTAATCCTTCTGGTAAGGCACTAACTGCCACACCAACCGCAAATGGATTAATAGTAGATCCTAAAACACCACTACCAGCTCCAAGTAAAACGATTGCTGAAGCAACTAAAGTATCCATTCCAGCCATTACCATAGTTGCAGATAAAAGTGCATAGAAACCAACTGTTTCTTCTAACATTCCATAAGTTGTTCCACCAATTGAGAATAAGAACATTAAAATTGGAATTAATACTAGTTCTTTACCTTTTAATTTTTTTACTAAAACTTTAATTCCTGTTTCAAGAGCTTGCGTATTAGCAACAACTTTTAAGAAACCTCCTAAAACAAGAACAAATATACATACATCAATAGCATTTTCAAAACCAAGTATTGGTGAAAGTAAGATATCTGATAAAGATGCTCCTACTACACCACTACCATTTACTATTACATCTCCTACAAACTCAGCTTTTGGAAGTAGATGTGATAATAGTCCTAAACCAAATATTAAAATAAATATAATTGAGAACGCTGTTAAAAACTCATGCTTTTTTCTCTTACTTTTTGCCATATACATCACCCTTTCTAGTTATAACAGTTCCTGTTTTTCCCATAAGAGCTTCTAAGGCATGGTCAAGAGAAGTAATTATTGCTTGTCCAGTACGACGATGTTTAACAAATTCCATACAAGCTTCTACTTTTGGTAGCATACTACCTTTACTAAATTGTTTATCTTCAATATATTGTTTAGCTTCTTTAACAGTCATTATATCAATACCTTTTTGACTTGATTTACCATAATTTAAATATACTTTATCAACTGCTGTTAAAATTAAGAAAATATCTGCTTTTAAATCAACAGCTAAACATGCACTTGTTAAATCTTTATCAATTACAGCATCAATACCACGTAGTGAATTCCATTTTCTTACAACAGGAATTCCACCTCCACCAGCAGCAACAACAATATTACGTTCTTCAAGTAAATCTCTAATTACTCCTGCTTCAATTATTTTTAAAGGTCTTGGAGAAGCAACAACACGACGATATCCACGTCCAGCATCTTCTTTCATTACATAACCTTTTTCTTTAGTTATTTTTAAAGCCTGAGCTTTGGTATAAAAGTCTCCAATTGGTTTTGTTGGATCTTTAAATGCTGGATCATTTTTATCAACTAATACTTGAGTAATTAAAGTTATACAACTTCTTCTTAAATTATGTTTTAAAATTTCTCTTTGAATAGCTTGTTGCAAGTGATATCCAATATAACCTTGACTCATTGCACCACACTCAGCAAAAGGCATTGCTGGTGTATCACCATCTTCATATGAATTTTCCATAGCTAAATTAATCATTCCAACTTGTGGCCCATTACCATGTGTTACAACAATTTCAAAGCCATCCATAGCAAGTTCAATGATACTTTTAGCTGTTTTTTTAACTAATTTTAATTGTTCTTCTGGGGTTTTTCCTAATGCGTTTCCCCCTAACGCGATCACAATCCTCTTTTTCATTTCTTTAACGTTGCATACATAACAGCTTTTATTGTATGAAGTCTATTCTCAGCTTGATCAAATACTTTAGATTGATTTGATTCAAACACTTCGTTAGTTACTTCCATTTCTTCTAAACCAAACTGTTCTTGTATCTCCTTTCCTATTTTTGTATTTGTATCATGGAAAGATGGTAAACAATGTAAGAAAATAGCTTTTGGATCAGCAAGTTCCATTGCATGTTTATTTACTTGATATGGTTTTAACTGATTAATTCTTTGTTCCCAAATAGATGAATCTTCACCCATTGAAACCCAAACATCAGTATAAATTACATGAGCTCCTTTAACTCCTTCTTCCACATTTTCTGTTAAAGTTATTGTACTTCCATTTTCATTAGCAAACACTTTGCATTGTTCAACTAATTCATTATTTGGAAATAATTCTTTTGGTGCACAACAAGTAAAATTAACTCCTAATTTTGAACATACTACCATTAATGAATTACCAACATTATTACGAGCATCTCCCATAAATACTAAGTTTAAATTTTTAAGAGTTCCAAAATTTTCTTTAACTGTAAGCATATCAGCTAACATTTGTGTTGGGTGAAATTCATTAGTAAGTCCATTCCATACTGGTACATCAGCAAATTTTGCTAAATCCTCAACAATATCTTGACTAAAACCACGATATTCAATACCATCATACATTCTAGCTAAAACACGAGCTGTGTCAGCAATACTTTCTTTTTTACCCATTTGACTTCCTGTAGGTCCTAAATAAGTTACATGCATACCTAAATCATAAGCAGCAACTTCAAATGCACAACGAGTTCTTGTTGAATCTTTTTCAAATAATAAAGCTACATTTTTACCACGTAAGTAATTATGTGGCTCTCCGTTTTTTTTCTTTTGTTTAAATATATTAGAAAGTTCTATTAAATATAAAATTTCTTCTTTCGAATAATCTAATAGTTTTAAAAAATCTCTACCTGCTAAATTCATATTAATCGGCCCTTTCTAGTGGCATACTCATACATCTTGGACCACCACGACCACGTGATAATTCAGCACTATTCATTTCTAGTACTTTAATACCATGTTTACGTAATACTTCATTAGTAATATTATTACGATTGTATACTACTACTACTCCAGGAGCAATACAAAGGGTATTAGAACCATCATTCCATTGTTCACGTTCAGCACTTACTTTATCTCCACCAGCACATGGAATAAGTGTAACTGGATATCCTAGATAAGTTTCTAAAATATTTTCTAGTGAATCATTAATTTCTTTTACATTTAAATCTTCATCACTTTCTGGAATATCACCTTCAGTAATTTCAAATACTTGAAGTGTTTCCATAATTCCTGGATGATATGTAAATTTATCTACATCTATTTGTGTAAATACAGTATCAAGATGCATAAATGCACGTGAATTTGGAATATTAAAAGCTAAAACGGTATCTATTTTACATTCTGGATCTTTAAATAAATTTTTAGCTAATTGATCGATTGCTTCAGCTGTTGTACGTTGTGAATATCCAACTGCTAAAACATGTTCATTTAAATTAAGAACATCCCCACCTTCAATATGATGTGGTAAATAACGATCATAGTATTTATCTACACCAGCATAATCTGGATGATATTCAAAAATATATTCAGCGTAAATTGTTTCACGATTACGTGTTACAGAATACATTTTATTTAAAGCTATACCATGACCAACACTTGCGAATGGGTCACGTGTAAAATATAAGTTTGGCATTGGATCAGCAATAAACTTAGATTCTTCACTAACTAAGTCTACTAAAGATTTTTCAATTTCTCTTTTAGCACGATCTAATTCACCAATTTGAATACCTTCCATTGTTTTTAACACTAATTTTTTATTATCTTTAATATTGTATAAATATTCAAATACCAAATTTTTATATTTTGGTGTACGAATTCCTGCTTCATAAATAAATTGACGTAGGAATTTTGTTTTAATTTCATCTGATATACCAATTACTTCAGCCATTAAATCTTCAAGATAAACAACTTCAATTCCTTGTTGTCTCAATATTGAAGCAAATTCATCATGTTCCTTAATAGCATCAGGTAAATAAGGAATATCATCAAATAATAATCGTTCTAGTGTATCTGGAGTTAAATTAAGTAACTCTTTCCCAGGACGATGTAATAAAACTTTTTTAAGTGGTTTTATTTCACTTGTTACATGAATCATTTTTTCATCCTTCCTTTTTACTCTTCTATAGGTATCCCTATTATCAGTATTGTATCATTTTATACAAAAAAAGTAAACACTTAAAAAAAAATTGTAGAAAATACTCTACAATTAATTCATAACCTCTTTAATTTTGGTTTGAGCAGCATATACAGAATCTCCATCTGGAACCATTACATATAATAATTGATTTCCATATGTATATGTAACATTATTACTTCCACTACCATCTAAACTAATATTTTCTATAGTCCAACTAGGCATATCATTAAGTTGTTTTTTTACTAATGCAGTAATCTCACTTTGTGACATATTAGTTTGGAAACTACTTCCAACAGCATTTAATAAATCAGAATAATTAGTTAAAATTGTTGTACTGTTAGCAACTTTATTTAAAATTGCACTTAATACTTTTTGTTGATTTTTAACTCTTTGTTTATCTCCATCAACAAATGATTTACGTTCACGAGCGAATGCTAAAGCTTTCTGTCCATTTAAAGTATTGTTACCAGCATAGAAAGTATATTTTACTCCCATACCATGAGTTGTAAATGTATAATCAGAGTATACATCAATTCCACCAATAACATCAACAATATTAATTAATGTCGTAAAATTAACATGAGCATAATAATTTATTTCAACGCCAAGTAAATCTTCAACAGTTGAAACACTTTCATTTATTCCATAAATTCCTGCATGTGTTAATTTATCTTTAGCTCCAAAAGAATGAAGTGTAACATAATAATCACGAGGAATTGAAGTAAGTAATATTTTATGTGTTTTAGGATTAATAGTAACTAACATATTTACATCACTACGAGCCATACTATTAATAGTTCCTGAACTATCAGCCCCACTTATATAAATATTAAATGCTTCATTAGTAACATCTTTTTTATTTTCAATTTTACTTACTTTCTTACTAACTTCAATTGTATAAAGAATTTCACTATATTCATCTATCTCATACATACTTTCACATAATATATTATAAAGTGAACTACTTACAAATATAGGTTCATTATCTTTTAATGAAGATTCAATATCATTTAAATTTTCTACTTCATTATAAGTAACAGATAATTCTTTTTTTAATTTATCTAAAGCTTCATTATCTAAATCATTCTTTTTATTTAAAACTGTAATTTCTTCATTTTTTAAATCATTCTCATCTTTAAAATCAGATTCATTATTAACAACCACATAATATTTTTCAACTTGTTTAGTTACATTATCTAACTTACCCAAAAAATTTATTGTTGTATACATATAATATGTTCCTATTCCATAAATAATAGAAAGTAAACACATAAATACAACACAAATCCATTTTATTTTAGTTTTAATATTCTTCTTTATTATTAAAAATACTAATAAAATAGAAATCAAAATTGTTACAATAGATAGTGGTAACATGTATTTATCAGGAACTATATTTAAATATAATAATACTCCCATAAATACAATAAAAAGGGCTGAATATATCCCAGCAATTATTTTAAAAATTAAATTTTTCTTTTGTTTCTTTTTTTTCACAATCACACTTCCCTAACTATCTTTATCAATTAAAAGTTTATTAAATTTAAGATTCATTAAAAAATCAAAAGGATAAGAAAAAACTTTTAAAGATAATATAAATGTTATGAGTATTCCACCAATAACTGAACCTATTATAACATAAAAATCATTATATTCTAATAACATCTTAAAAATATTGTTTTGTCTTAACAAAATAATTAATATTAAATGTAGTAAATAAACTTGTAAAGTTCTACTACCAAATTTTGAATAAAATGTTTTTTTACTTGGTACTAAAGTAATTAAACCAAGAATTAGTAAAATACTAATAAATAACCAACTACTTCTTATAAATACACCTAAAAGATTTGATACTCCCATTGAATCATATGAATCTTTGCCATAAAGCATGTCATATTTAAAATCAAAATTAGTCATAAATTTAACAATAAAAAATCCTAAGCCAACAAATAATAATAAAGCTATTATTTTAAATATTTGATTTTCTCGCATTTTATTTATATGATCTTTATTTAAGTAATAACCAGTTAAATATATTGGCAAAAAAACAAGAATTCGTGAAAGAGATGCGGTATGTTTAGCATAATCATCAAACCCAACTAATAAACATAATAAAATAGATATAACCATTAAATATTTAGGTTTAACTCTAGTAATCACAGGCATAATTAATTGATAAGCAATTAATAATTGTAAATACCATAAACCTAACTTAGCACAATATATACTAAAACCACCTTCACCAATAATCATAAGTATAAACTGAAATATAGCATATATTAATAAATAATTAAATATTTTATTTTTTACTAACTTTCCATCAACAATAGATTTTTTAGAAAAATATCCAGAAATAAAAATCATAGCTGGCATGTGAAAAAAGTATATGAATAGATAAAGAAATTTTCCAACATAAATACTTCTTAAAGATGTCATTATATGACCAACTACTACTAACGTAATTAAAATAAATTTTAAATTATCAAAAAGATATTCTCTTTTCACTCCAGGTTCTTTCATATATCTTACCACACTTCTCATATTATAATTATACTAGAAGATAGATATAAATTCAAGAAAAAAATTTTTGTTAAAAAAAGAACTTCATGAAGTCCTCTTATTAACTTTTAACTTTACTTTTCATGAATTTATTATATTCATCTAATATTTCATCTGGTTTACCTTGTTTTTTTATTTTACCTTCATGCATCCAAATAACTTCATCACATAACTCTTTTAAAGTTGCAGAAACATGGGAAACAATTACTACAGTTCTATTTTCATCCATTATTAACTCTTTCATTTTATTATAACTTTTAATTTTAAAAGCAGCATCACCAACAGATAAAACTTCATCAATAAGCATAATATCCGTTTCTAAAATAGCTGTAATTGCAAAAGCTAATTTAGAATACATTCCAGAAGAATATGTCTTAACCGGTTTATAAATAAAATCACCAAGATCTGCAAATTTAATTATTTCTTTTTCTTTTAATTTTATTTCTTCTTCAGTAAAACCTAATAACATTCCAGCCAAATAAATATTTTCATATCCAGTTAAACGATTTTGGAATCCAACTCCAATTGATAATAGAGAAACTGAATTTCCATGTAAATCAATAGTACCTTTATCAGGTGAAAAAATACCAGCAATTGCACGAAGTAATGTACTTTTACCACTACCATTCTTACCTATAATACCAACTATTTTACCTTTAGGAACATCAAAAGAAATTCCTTTAATGGCCTCAAAAGTTTCTAACTTTGAAGTTTTACGATGTAATAATGATTTCTTTATAGAAAATTTTTTTAATCCCTTATAACTAATATGTAAATTTTTAACTGAAATTGATATTTCATTCTTTTTCTCTTTCATTATATCACCTTTGCATAACTATTCTCATATTTATGAATAATTTTAACACCAATCATAGTTAATATTATACCAACAACAAACCAAAATGACAAACCAACTAAACTTGGCATTTTCCCATCTATTAATATTTTTCTAAACTCATCCATAATAAAGGCAGCCGGATTTACTCTAAGTAGAATTCCATTGTAAGGCGCTGGTACCCTTGTTCTAATATTATAAAATATACCCGATAAATAAAACATAAGTTTTAAAACAATATTTACAACATTATATAAATCTTCAACATAAATACCAAAATGTATTAAAATGGAACCTAGCCCAAAGCTAACTACATATAAAACTATTAATATTGGTATAAACCATAATATTTGAATAGTAAATGGAACATTAAAAATCAACATTAAAACAATAACTAGTGAGAATGAAATCATCATTTTAAATAAATATTTAAAAGATTTTGATAATAACAATATGTATTTTGGTATATAAACTTTAGTAACAATAGACCGATTACTACTTACTAATTTTACACTACCACTCAACATTTGTTTAAAGAAATTCCAAGTTGTAAGTCCAATAAAAACAAAGACAGGAAAATGTGGTTCTCTTGTTTTAAATACTATTTCAACAATAAAAGTATATATTAACATAAAACAAATTGGGTCTAGTAGCCACCAAACCCAGTTTAAGTATGAATTAGCAACTTCACTTTTAAGTTCCGCTTTTGCAGAATAAACTGCATATTTATAATATTTTTTTACATTTCCAAAAAATCTGTTCATACATCACCATTTTCTACGACATCATAGAATTCTTTTAATGCCACCTTATTAAATTCTTCAGCATTAAATTTTTTTAATTCTTTTAATTTATTATTTTTAAAATCAATCATTCCATTATATAATCCTTTTGTAGAATTTTCAACTAAGTACCCATATCCTTCAGAGAAAAAGCTACGAATACTTGGAATATCAGTGCTAATTACTGGCTTTTTCAAAATCAATGCTTCCATTATTGTCATTGGTAATCCTTCATATAAAGATGATAAGACAAATAAATCACACTTACTAAGAATATTCATTGGATTACGTAGTGACTTTATAATAACTACATTATTTAATTCATTTGCTTTCTCTAATGTTTTTTTATAAAGAGCTCCATGCCCACCTATAATAATTAAATAACTATTAGGATTATCTTTATTAAACATTTGAAAAGCTTCAATTAATCTATCTAATCCTTTTTCAACTGAAAATCTTGCAATATTAATAAACTTAATAGAGTTACTATTCAAAATGTTTTCTAATTCTTCCATAGAATAATTACATTCTGTATCAGAATCAAAACTTATAGGTAATTTTGACTTTTTCTTAATTCCTTCTATATCATTTAAGTTATGTAAAGTTTTTATTTTATTTATATCAACCCATTTTATATGATTACTTATTTCTTCTTTCATAGTATCACGTACTATTGTAATTTTGTCATATTCCTTATAAGCATACTCAATTGAAGGAGTATGAATATTAGAGCGCATCTTACTTTCCATTAACATATTAGAATGAGTGTTAATAATACATTTTTTTGACGAGTGGTGCAATAAATATATCATATCGCGTTCGTACCCAGAAAAATGAATTGCTACATCAAATTTATTGTTTAAAATTAGGCGGTGTGATTCTCTTTCAAATATATTATCTATATATTTTAATAAAATTCTATTTTTAACATTATATTTAAAATATAAGCGTTGTGCTAATGATTCTAAAAATAATAGATTTTTTGCTCCTCTAATAGGTATATACTTTATATCGCTATCTAAACTATTTACAAAATCTATATCTCTTTCACCCGCTTTTTGAGTAAAACAAAGATAGTAATTGTATTTGTTTACATCCAGATTAGCAATTAATGATTTTAAAGCAGTTGTAATACCATTTTTTAATAATGTTCCACAAAAAATTAATATATTTTTTTTATCATTATAAAAATTCTTAGCCGGTATTACATTTACTGAAGAACATTTTTTATTTTGAAAAACATATTCACACAATTTTTTTGATGAATTCTTTCGGTCATATTGGCAAAAATTTCTTTTTACTTTTTCATAATTAACATTAAAATCACAATTATTTATTTCATCACACAATTTATAAATATCATTAGTTTGAAAAAAGGGCAATTTTTCAATATCAAAATACATACTACGACCACTCATATACTCTTCTTTATCAAATGTATATAATAAAATTGGCTTATTTTTATTTAAAAAATCAAACATAACACTTGAATAATCAGTAATTAATATATCCGCAATATTCAAAATTTCATAGGTTTCAAATTCTTTTGGGAAAGCTTTTATTTTATCAAAATCATTAAAGTTAATTTTTTTATTACCTAAATGATGTAATTTAACTAAAACCACAGTATCATCATCTAAATTTTTATCGAAATTATAAAGAGCATGCATTATATAAAACATTTGTTTATTGTGCTTTTTTTTAGGCTCTTTATCACGCCATGTAGGCATATAAACCACAATCTTTTTACCTTTCAAACCAATCTTTTCTTTTGTTGCTTTTTCATGTTTTTTATCAAAAAATATATCATTAGCTGGGTAGCCTCCTAATAAGTACTCTCCTCTAAATAATTGTTCAATCATATAATCTTTTCTTACATTATCAAAAGTAAATTCATTAGAATATGATAAATGGGTAGCGTGAATAAAATTTCTTTGAACATTACCAATAATTGCAGGATTATTTTTTATACTTCTTCCTAATGCTTTTAATGGTGTCCCATGCCAAGTATTCCAATAAATTTGTTCATTCTTTCGTATAAAATAATCTGGAAAGGTAACATTATTAATCAAATATTTTGCAGTTGCTAGTAATTTACAATATTCATCACTATTTCTAATTACTATTTTTACTTTATCAATATTATTAATTTCTAAAAAATTTAGCAAATTTTTTTCATTTTTTTTATTAATTACAATTACTTTCTCAAAGCCATCATATTGTGAATTGTTATATATTTCTAAAAATATATAATATGGAGCTCCACTAAAATTTAATCCATTAAATGATTCAAATAAAATTACATTTTTATTTATTTTTAAATTTTCAAAATATTGTGTATATTTTATTCTAGCTCTATATACAGAATTTTTCTCTAAATAGCTAATTTTCTTTTTTTTCTTTTTCATGCTATAACACTCCTTAAGTTAAAATTTGCAAATAAATTAGTTATAATACTTTTTAATTACTGTTCAAAAATTTTTTCAATCACTCTTTTTGTAGCTTCACCATCATCTAAATAATTAAATTTAGCGTTAAATTTTTTATATTTTTTATCATAAACAAATTTATTTTTTTTGATTGTTTTAATTAATTCATTTTCTTCTTCAATTATTGGACCAGGAAGTTCATCTAAATCAATATAAAAATCTCTTAAATTATTTTTATATTCTTCTAAATCATACATATAAAATAAAATTGGTCTTTTTAAATTAGCATAATCAAAGAATACACTAGAATAATCCGTAATTAACATATCAGAAATAATATATAAATCATTTATATCTTCATATTCAGAAACATTATAAACAAATCCATTATATTTTTCAAAATCAAATTGATTAGCCACAAAATAATGAGCTCTAAATAAAATTACATATTCATATGATAAAGATTCTTTTAAATTATCAAAATCAACACCTAGTTCATATGTATAACCAACACCAATTGTATGTTGATTATCTCTCCAAGTTGGTGCATATAAAATAACTTTTTTATCTCGTGGTATATTTAAGTTTATTTTAATTTCTTCTATATCATTTTCTTTGTAATTAATTAAATAATCATTTCTTGGATATCCTTCTTCAATAATTATATCCTCTTTTCCTAAATCTTTCAAATTAAATGCTGAAATAAACTTTTCAGAACAATATTTAGATGGAGAAATCATATAATCATATCTCATTGCATCATTATTATATTTTTGTCTTAATAACTCATTATCGGTATTTTCATTTCCACCTTTAACTTCAATGTCAAATCCTAATTTTTTTAATGGTGTTCCATGCCAACATTGAATAAAAACTTGTTCATCCTTTTTTATTAAATATTCTGGTATACGAGAATTAGTAATCCAATATTTTGCTTGCGCACAATACTCAAAATAAGTTGCTGAATTATATTTAATGATAATAGTTCGATTATTGTTAAAATAATATCTCTTTTTATTTGGATGTTTAAATGCCCAAACAAAAGTATAATCAGCAAACTTAGGATCTCTTAACATGTATTCATATATAGCTTTAGGACTATCAACAAATTTCCTTCCCATAAAAGCATCAAAAACAATCATTTTCTCATTAACTGGAAGGTTATAATACTTTTTCATATAAATTCTTTTTCTTCTATTTAATAAAGCTTGATCATATTTTCTTTTTAATTTATAATTTTTACCAATTAATTTTAAAAGAATTGCCTTAATAATTTGATGACGATATCTTCTTCGCAATCTTTTCAATTTTCTCTTAGTTCTTTTTATTTCTAATCTTGTATTATTCACAGCCTATACACTCCTTAAGTACTTCTTTACTACAATCCTTATTATCTAAATAATTAAATTTTTTATTAAACTTTTCATATTTCTCACTATATTTGTTTACATTCTTTTCTATATCGATAACTGTATCACACAACTTTAACTCATTTTTTTCTTTTATTATTGGTCCAGGAAGTTCATCCAAATTAATATAAAAATCACGTAATTTATTTTTATAATTATTATAATCATACATATAAAAAATAATTGGTCTTTTTAGATTAGCATAATCAAAGAAAACACTTGAATAATCTGTAATAAGTAAATCACTAATAATATATAAATCATTTATTTCATCGTAATCACTTACATTATAAATAAAATTTTTATATTTAGAAAAATCAAATTTATTCGCAATAAAATAATGACTTCTAAATAATATTACAAATTCTTTACTTAGTTTTTCTTTTAATACATCAAAATTTAATTCAATATGTTGTGTATATCCTAATCCTGATATATGTTCATTATCTCTCCAAGTTGGGGCATATAATATAATTTTTTTATTATTAGGTATATTTAATTTATTTTTTATCTCTTTTATTTCTTCTTTTGTATACTTAAATAATTGATCATTTCTTGGATAACCTTTTTCAATTATTTTAGTTTTATTTGTTAATTTAAATGCACTTGTAAATTTTTCTGTACAAAAACTAGATGGTGAAAGCATATAATCATATCTACTAGAATCTTGTAAATACTTATTTTGAATTTCTCTTTTAGAATTCATTGCATTATTACCATCTACTTCAATATCAAACCCCAATTTTTTTAATGGTGTTCCATGCCATGTTTGAATATATATTTGACTATTCTTTTTTATAATCCATTCTGGTAATCTTGAATTAGTAATAAAATATTTCGCTTGATGATATATTTTTTTATATTCTTTACTACCATATTTAATTATTTTAGTACGTTTATTCTTTAAAAATTTAAAATTTTTAGGTTCTTTAAAAGCCCAAACAAATTTATAATTAGAATATTTTTTATTATTTAAAAGTTCTAAATATAAAGCTTTAGGATTACACGTATATTTTCTTCCCATATAACATTCAAAAACAATTAAATTTGAATCTACTTTTAAACCAATTCCTGATAATAAATATTTTATTTTCCTATATTGTAACAATCCAAATCGAGCAATTAAACGTAATTGAGGATGTTTTTTTAAATAGCTAATTATTTTAGTCTTCATATTCAAAACCCCTTACTACGATTTCATCCACTAATTTATTAGTTACATCTTTTTGTATTTCAATATATTTATTACAATAATCACTTATAATTTTTTTATTATATCTATTCCCTATTGAATTATATAAATCATCTATATCAGTAAAAAAGTATTTTTTAAATTCTTTTTTTAAATCAATATTTATTCCAGGATTTTTTTTATAATTATCATAATCATAAGCAAATATATATATTTGCTTATTTAAAACACTAGCTTCTAATGATAGACCAGAATAATCTGTAATTACATAATTAGCTACACTAAGAAGTTGTAGTGTTGAAAACTCATTACATAAATAAACATTGTTATTACTTTGATATTTCTCTTTTATATTAGGATGCAGTTTTAATATTAGTATATAATCTTTATTATTAAATTTTTCTATAACCTCTTTAATTTTATAATTATTATTTGGTCTAAAAGTTGGAGCATATAAAACTATTTTCTTATTTTTAAAATTTGGATATTTTTGATAAATCTTATTTTTATTAATTTGACTATGTTCTTTTAAATAATCAACACGTGGTAAAGTTCCTATAATAAATTTATCTTTTTTATAACTAAAAGATTTTTGTAAATAATTTGTGGTTTCTTGTGAAGCTGATAAAATATAATCATAATTTTTATGCATAGACATTTCTTTAGCTATAACTTTTTGTTTTTCAGTTACTAAAGATTGGTAACCAAATTTTTTTATTGCTCCCAATGAATGCCAAATTTGAAATATTTTTAAACTTTTTTTATGCTTCAAAACACTAACTGTAATATTATAACCATCAACAATACAAACTTTACTAGTAGCCAAATGATACATTTGTCTAAAAGATATTAAAACATTTTTAGTTAGAACATCTTTTAAATTTTTTTCAACTCTTTTAGTCATAACAACCATTTTAACATCATAATTTTCATTTAAATTACCCATTAATTTTCGAAAATCTATTGATGGTTTATTAGATTGTCTACTTAAAAAAAATATTTTATTACGGTTAGTTGGAAGCATTTTAAAAATAATATATATACAATTTAATATAAACACATTAAATCTAACTAAATATTTATACATTTAAACCACTTCCTACGACAAGTTAATTATACTAAAATATGACAATATTTGCAATGAATATAACAAATTTATACATAATTTATTTGAAAAATTAAAATTTATTATTATAAAATAAATATAATATTTTATTACATTTAAAATATCTATTGAATACATTTTTTTCTTATGTTAAAATACTTGTAAATAGATTGCGAGGAGTTATATGCATGAAAAAAAGAGAATTTAATGTTGATTTATTAAGAATAATTTCAATGATTATGATTGTAACATTACATAGTTTGTCACGTAGTGGAATGTTATCTGAAACAAAGGGAATAATTTTCAATATTTCATGGTTTATAGAAATTGCATGTTACGGAGCAGTTGATATATTTTTTCTAATAAGTGGATATTTCGGGATAAATTCCAAATTTAAGTTATCTAGAATTTTATTATTATGGTTTCAAGTTTTCTTTTACTTACTTTTTTTTGAAGTAGGAAAACAAATTTTAACTAATAATTTTGATGCAATAAATATATTAAAAACACTAACACCAGTTACTTCAAATATATATTGGTTTTTCACATGCTACTTTGTCTTATTCTTTTTTACACCTTTCATCAACAAATTAATTAACAATTCAACTGAAAAATTTAATAAAGCATTTTTGATTATCTTATTATTATTTTTTTCAATAATTCCTTTTATTATCATGTCCCCTATTGCTTATAAAAAAGAAATTGATATATTTTATACAAATAGAGGTTACAGTGTATTATGGGGAATTGTTATGTACAGCATTGGAGCAATATTAAATAAACTTCAACTTAATTTATACATAAAAAAGAAAATTTGTTTCCTAAATTACTTATTAAGTATTGCAATCACTTTTACTATTTGGTTTTTTTGTAAAAAATATAACATTTATGAATACTTTGCTGTTAGCTATACCAGCCCATTAATTGTTTTCTCGGCAATCAATTTACTTCTTTTATTTACAAAAATTAGATTAAATATTTATATTGAAAAAATTACAAAAGTATTAGTTCCAGAGATTTTTGCAGTATATTTAATTCATTCTAATCCAAACATATATCCGATATATACAAATAGTATAAGAGAAATTTTAAATTATAAATTTCCAACAATATTTTTTGCTTTATTTATTATTATATTATTAGTTTATTTATTTTCAAGTATAATTGAATTTGTTAGAATTAAATTTTGTTCCTCAATACATAAATTAATAAAAAATGTTGACAATACAAATATAAATAAATTATTTAATGATAATTAAAAGTATAATTTATAAAGTTATACTTTTTTTATTTCAATAATATCATCAAATTCAATAATTGAATTTACTAAATATATTTTTTTATAAACTTTATCTATTCTTTTTATAACACTAATTGTTTCCACATATTCTAATTCATAGTAATGTTTTATTAAAACTTTTTCACCTATTTTTAAACTATTTATTTTTATATTTAAATTATCAAAATAATCATCACAAAATTCTTTTTTATCTTCCGTAAATTTTTCAACTTGCTCTAAAGCTTCCCTAAACCCCTTTAAAGCATCAAACGGCATAAATTGTACTGCTCTATCAATATTATTCTGCATTATGACCTCCTATTAATTTATTACGCTCTCTTCCTGTCGCATCACTTAAATAACTAGTAGCTCGAAGTATTGAATTTTTACCAAATTTATTTTTAATTTTTATAACTGTTTCTTCTAATTTATTTTCTTCTTTTTCTAATTCAAATGAATTAAATAAATTAATTTGTTCATATTTCTTTTTAGAGACATTTCCAAAAGTAATACCAATTCTTCTTATTAAAAATTGTTCATTAATACGATAATCATATTCTTCAAGAACTTTATTTAAAATAAATTTATAACTAGATGTAGCTTCTTCTAATTTAAAAGAAAATTTTAATGGTTTAATAACATTTTTAGAATAACCTATATAAATACCTATATATGATGTATATAATTTTTTTTCAACTAATCTTAAAACCATATTATCAATCATTTCAGATAATACAATACGAGTTTGTTCAAAATTATAATCTTTAAATAATATTTGACTATTAGAAAAAGAATTATGTTTTGGCTTATAAGATTTAATATCAGCAATTGTACACGGTTCAATCCCCCAAGCATGATCAATTAAAAATTTTGCATTCTTACCAAACTCTTTATATAATATTTTTTGATCACAATGAGCCACATCATACATATCTTTCAAATGAAGTTTATGAAGTCTGTTTTCTGTTCCAATATTAATTCTCCAAAAATCAGTAATTGGTGTGTGGTGCCATAACTTTTTTTTATATTTTTCTTCATCTAAATAACCAATATTAGTTTTGGAATGTTTTGCTGTTATATCTAACGCAATTTTAGTTAAATAAAGATTTGTACCTATACCTGCAGTAGCTGTAATACCTGTTGTTTTATATACATCGTCGATAATTGTTTTAGCAAGCTCAATTGGATTTTTTTTATAAAGTTTTAAATAATTAGTAACATCTAAAAACATTTCATCAATAGAATATGGATGAATATCTTCTTTAGAAACATATTTTAAATAAACACTATAAATTTTAGCTGAGTATTCAATATATTTTTTCATTCGTGGTTTAGCAATTATTGGGTGAACATATTTTGGTATCTCCCAAACCCGACATCTATTTCTTATTCCTCTAGCTTTCATTTTAGGTGAAATAGCAAGACAAATTGCACCATTACCTTTTTTTGCATCTGCAACTATTAAATCAACTTTAAAAGGATCAAGTCCTCTTTCAACACATTCAACAGAAGCATAAAAAGTTTTTAAATCAATACACAAATAAAAACGTTTCATCAAATCACCAATTATATTTTAACACGAACAAATGTTCTTTGGAAGGCTTTTTTATTAAATGGCAAAAGTTTACAAAAAAAAAGAAGCTATTTAGCTTCTACAATTAATTTAATAGCAGTTCTTTCTTCCCCATCAATTACAATATCTGTAAATGCTGGAATGCATACTAAATTTTTACCTGATGGTGCGACAAATCCTCGTGCAATTGCAATTGCTTTAATCGCTTGATTCAAAGCTCCAGCTCCTACTGCTTGAATTTCTACTTCACCCTTCTCACGAAATACATTGGCAAGTGCGCCTGCAACAGAATTTGGATTAGATTTTGATCTAACTTTTAATGTTTCCATAAATTCATCCTTTCTTTTTAGTACAATACATATTATGTTAGAAATAAAAAAAAAGAACACAAATTTAATTATTTGTATTCTTCTTATTATATTTAACTTCATTAATAAATAAACAAAGTACAAATGGTATAAAGAATATATATGGCATTGCATATCTAAAATAAGAATTTACTGGAGATGCAATACAAATTAATAAGCTTATTAATGATGGTAATATAACAAATATATATTCATATTTCTTTTTAATAATTATATAAACTAATAAAGTTAACAATACTAAACCATAAAAGCCAATATTTGAAACTAAACCAATTAGCGGTACATATGGAAAATGTTTTCCAACTGCAAATAAAACATTTCTAAGACCACTTAATGAATTATAGTGATAATCAACTACTCCTTCATCATTTATTAAAGAATAATACTTACCATAAATATACCATCTAGTATGTCCTGGATAAAAATATCCATAAACATTATTCATAGTTGCTTCCACATAAACTTCTGGATGTTTTAATAATCCACTAAACCATACTTTAAAATATTCTTTTAACTCTTCATTTGTTGTAGTTGGATCATACTTATTTTTTACATCATCTGATTTTTCAGGATCATAACGTTTAGCTAAAGTATCGAAATTAAGAATACCATCAACAACTTCTTTTTCTTCTTTAGTAAAAGATTCTGGACTTTCTTTTGCAAGCCTAGCTGTCTGTTGAAATGGAATAGATAAAACTTCTCTAATACTTCCACTAGTTATTTTTAAACTTGGAAGTAATACTTTATCAAATGAAATATAAAAACTTATAAAAATAATTAAAATTAATAATAAACTTTTACGATATTTTTTGTTAAATATTATTACAAATGGAAGTGATAAACAAACTACATATACCCCATTATTTCTAAAGAGTGCAACTAAAATAATATTAATTAAAAACAATAATAAACCTTTTTTGTTTAAATCTTTATTTTTAACAATTAAATATATAAATATTCCATAAAAAATTATAAAACTAGTATAAAGAACGTCTTTTACACCTGACATTGCATAAAATGGAAACATTGGTACAAACGCATAAAAACAAAGTAATATTAAACGAATTTTTACATTTACATTCTCTTTTTTTAATACATATATAGTTGCAATTAAAGAACTCATTAATACAAATGTTTGAAATAAACTATAGAAAAACAAGCCTAAATTATCACTATCAAATAATCTTCCTAATTTTAAGAATCCACCCAATAACATCGTATGTAAAACAGGATGATGATTAGTTAAATTAACTTCATTTGATAATGGAATCGCGTATGTAATATATTTTGTTGGAATATTAAAGAATTGAAGTATTTGATAACTTGGATCTGGTGATAAAATAATTGGATAAAATGCAACCATATAAATTAACCAAGCTAATATTAAAACTATAAAAGAACATTTTATAGGATGATTATCAAAATATAAACAAAATTTAGATTTACATTTTTTTATTTTTTCACTTTTATTTAACCATTTATTTAAATAATTAAAAATCATAATAAAAATGAAACTATAACCTATTACTCTAATTATTGTAATTAAAATTAATAAATAACTATCAAATAACATATTCCATGAATTTAATTTGTGAAAACTATCACCTAAAACCATAAATATACCAAATAATAAGGCTAGTATTTTTTGTAAAATATGGATTTCTTTTAATTTTATTTTGTTTAAAAAGTATATTGTTATAACAGCTAATAATCCTAATATAAATAAATCAATAGTAAATGGATTTCTTATATTAAAATTATCATTATATAAACCTAATTGATCAAAAAAACAAGAAAAAACAATAATTATTGCAATAATAACACTTCTTAAATTTTTCAAAAAAATCACCTTCTTTAAACATTATAACATAAAAATATATACTTTTAACCTTTTACATGATATAATAAACATGTTATAGAAAGAGGTTGATTATTATGAAAAAAATAATAATTATTTCCATTATTGGATTATTAATGTGTGCAGGATGTGGTGTTGTACCTAACAATAAATGTATGGGAAGTTATAATAAAGAAATGGCTAATAAAGAAATTGAATTTAAAGATGAATATGCAATATGTTCAAATGTAAATGATGATCCAATTTTTAAAGATAACGAAAAAGCTTTTAATAAAATAAAAAAAGATTATAGTAAAACTTTAGAAATTATTAAAGAAACTTTTAGTTTAGAAGATTTTAGCAAAAATAATGTTGATGAATATTATAAATATAGTAGTCAATTAATCGCAACTAGTGAAGATAACAAGAAAGATGGAGCAAACCTTTCTACTCTATTAGAAATATATAAGAACGCTAATGAAACAAGTAAATAACTTGTTTTTTTGTATATTTTTTTAATAATTAACCATTATGATATTAGGTGATTAAATGAACGAACAAGAAAATGAAATTAATGTATTAGATGAACTTAATAAAGGAGCTTGTATGGGAAAAGATGCAATTCATTTTGTATTAGATAAAGTTGAAGATGATAATTTAAAACAAGTATTAAATGAACAATATGAAAAATATAATAATATAACAAAAAGAATATCTGAATTGTATCCAGAATACAGTAACAATGAACCACATGAAACTAATGCATTAAATAAAGCTCTAACATGGTATGGTATTGGAATGAAAACTATTACTGATAAAAGTTCATCTAAAATTGCTGAAATTTTATTACAAGGAACAAACATGGGAATTATTGAAGGAAGAAAATTATTAAATCATAAACATACTGATCCAGAAGTTAATAAATTAATGGATGAATATGTTTCTATGCAAGAAGATGCAGTTGAAAAATTAAAAAAATTCCTATAAAAAAGAATCGTATATTACTACGATTTTTTTCATTAATTTGTAGTATAATATTTTAGAAAGGATGTGATTTATATGAACATTAATAACGAATTAAAAAAATATATTGAACAAAATATTTTTACATCATATCAAAAAAATGATACTGGACATAATTTAGAACATATTAAATATGTTATTAATAGAAGTTTAATGTTTGCAAAAGAAGTCCCAAATATTAATTATAATATGGTCTATACCATTGCTAGTTATCACGATATAGGACATTATATTGACGCCAAAAATCATGAAAAAATATCATCTGAAATATTAGAACAGGATAAAAATTTAAAAATATTCTTTACTGATGATGAAATAATTATAATGAAAGAAGCCGTTGCTGATCATCGTGCTAGTTTAAAAACTGAACCTAGAAGTATATATGGAAAAATTGTTTCAACTGCTGATCGTAGTATGAGTTTAAATAAAACAATAAAAAGAACTTTTACATATCGACTTGCAAATAATCCAAATGATACATTAGATGAAATAATTGAAGATGCAAGAAATCATATTAATAAAAAATACAGTAAAAATGGATATGCTATAAAAAAAGTATATTTTAAAGATAAAGACTTTGAGAATTTTATTAATGAATGTACTAAATTAGTTAAAAATAAAGATTTATTTAAACAAAAATTTATTGAAATAAATGAAATTAATACTTCAGAAGAAAATTTAATGTTTATTTTCAATGAAATAAAAAAATATAATGAATACATGACTTTTGATGAATTAATATATGCAGTATATATAAAATTAGATACAGTTTTATCTATAGAAGAGATTAAGCAAAAAATAATTGATTATATAGATAAACAAAAACAATTAACTTTAAATAAATAAGCTTACTTTTGTAAGTTTTTTATTGTTAAAAAAATGATTTTATTATATAATTAAAAAAAGGATGATGTTCAATGAATAATAATGATATTATAAATAAAAAAAGAGATGATATATTAGAATTTTATTATGATGATCTTTCTTTGGCTAATAACTTCTCTGCTATTATTAGTAACTTTTATAACGAATTAAATAATAATATTAACGTAAATAATATAACTCAAGAATATATTTCTAAAAAAGAAATGTACCCTTTAAAAACCAAACTAAACTTTAATGATACTATCGAGATTGCAACAAATTTTTTTAATGAAATAAATGTAGATTTCACAAATTATTTTAAAATGCGTATGCATGATCAAAATAATATTACATTTGGAGATAATCCTAAAGCAAATGCTGACACTAGAAAACTTGAATTAACCAAATATGGTGACTTACGTGATTTATACACAATTTCTCATGAGTTTACTCATCTTTTTGACTCTAAAAATAATAATTTAGAAACAAGAAGAGTTTTAACTGAAACTTGTGCTCAATCAATGGAACGTTTATTAGATTCCTATTTACTTAATTTAACTGATGAACAATTATTAAAATATAACATTGATAAAAAAATATTACAAGAAGATATATTAAATCGTAGAATATCTACTTTCTTTAAAAGAATAAACTCTATTTATAGTATTAATAATTATAGAAATTTTAATGAAAAAGCAATTGATTCTGGTTATATGCTTGCTCAAATTTATTCAACAAACTTCTCTACTTTGCCATATAGCCAACAAAAAGATATCATTAATAATTTAATACACAATGTTAATTGTAACAATTTTGAAAATGCTGTAAATCTATTTAAACTAGATTTATCAAAAAACAATAATAATCGTAATAATATCTTACAAAATATTATAGAAAATATTTATAATGATTATGAATTGAAAATACAACTAGAAGAAAATAAAATTTTAAAATAATATTTATTATTATAAACAAAAGAAACGTGGCCATTTTATGTCTAAAGAACAAAATGTTATAGAATTTTATTTAGTATGTAATAAACTTAAAAATGTTATTAGAACTGGTTGGAAAAACTGGAATGTAAAAAAAGAAAGAATTGAAAGTGTTGCTGAACACATATTTGGAGTTCAAATGCTTGCGATTGCTATGTATTCAGAATATGAATATGATATTGACATAAAAAAAGTTATTTATATGTTAGCTATTCACGAACTTGGTGAAGCAGTTATTGGTGATTTAACGCAATTTGAAATATCTAAAACTGAAAAAGAAAAAATTGAACATGAAGCAGTTCATAAAATATTAAATAATTTATTAGATGGTAAACATATTGAACAATTATTTTTAGAATTTGATGAAAGAAAAACTAAAGAAGCATTATTTGCTTATCAATGTGACAAATTAGAATGTGATCTTCAGTGTAAATTATATGATGAAGAAAATTGTGTTGACTTAAATAATTAAAATGGAAATAATACTTTAAATAACCCTATTGTAAAAGAATTACTTGAAGATGGTGAGTCATGGTCAACTATGTGGTTAAAATTTGGTCAAAGAACTTACCCATATGATGATAATTTTAAAGCAGTATCTAATTATGTAATAAAAAATAAAATAAAAAAAAAATAAAACAACTTAAATAAATTAATAAGTTGTTTTTTATAATAACTAATATTTATAATTAACATAACAAATATATATTTTACTTATTAAATAAATAATAATAAAATAAAAATAGATAAGGAGTGAATATTATGGTCTTAAATGAATTAATCAGTGAATTAAAAAAAATAAAAAAATTACAGTTAAGCTATCTTAAATATACTACCACTTTACTTAATATAAATAAAATTAATGAAGAAAAATTATTACAAATTTATAGAAATCAAAATAAAATTGAAAAAAGACTAAATAAAATAAAGAAAAACATTTTTAATACAATAACAGAAAAAAATTTAATAAAAAATATGAAACGTGATGATGTTATTATTTCTTTTAATATAGATTCTACTTATTTGAACTTTTTAAAATATTACGATGAACTATATGAAAAAATTTTATTAGACTATTTAGAAATAAATATAAGTTCTTTAAAATATGAACTAACATTACGACAATTAATAAACTGTATAAGATACGAAAATATACATATAATTAATTCATATATTGCTGAAACAAATCAACAATTATTAAATAAGCCAATATATATATTCATTGGATATGATGAATCTTATGATGAAGAAATTAACGGTTTATATATAATTCCATTTCTTTCTATTAATCATTTACAATATATTTCAAAAGATAAGATGAATGAATTTGAAAATAATAAACGAATTATTTCTACTGAAAAAAAAGTTTATTTAAAAGAAGATAATAATATATTTTATGAAGAATTATTAAACCATAATAATACAACTATTGATGAATGTATTATAAAAACTAAAAATAGAATTAAAAAATTAATTAAATAAAATTATGATTTAAATAAATATCCCCTATCTATTAGTATACTAGACATATAATAATTAATAAGCATATTAACTTTTATATAATAATTAAAAATTTTTTAAATAATTAACAAAAAATACTTATTTATCTTTTAAGTATTTTTTATTTATAGCAATAAGCCACTTTCCAATATCAGTATTCATAAATTGTTCTATTTCATCATAAGTTCTTGTTTGTTTAGTTTTATATAAAGGATCACAAACTTTAAAACTATCTTTATCATATCCTGTAAGTAATATTGCATGATAAATATTTTTTATGCTTCCAGCTAATATTATTAAACTACCCTTTTTCAATTCTTCTTTCAAAATATTTACATCAATTTTAATACCGTTTAATATTCTTGTACCTTCTTTTTTTGCATAAGTCAAATATTCTTTGTATTCATTCATAGCTAAATCAAAAAGATTCTTATCCATTATATTCTTATTATTATTGAATAAATTATTATCTTCGTGATATATAGTTGTAGTTAATCCATTCTTTGACATATGATATGCAATTGCTGAAAAAGGAGTCCCATTCATATATTTTGAACCATAGATTCTATATAATCTTCTTTCTTCATACCAATTTATTTTTTCTATTTTTTTATAATACTCTAAAACCATTAACATACAAACAATTGCACAAGTATCACCTTTTTGTTTATATGGTTTAACATTTTTATCCATTTAATTTTTCCTTTCAATAAAATTTAGTTATTTCTATTAAACAAATTATATCATAAAATAATACAATGTTTAAAATTCAAAATAATAATCTTATCAAAAATTTATGTTATAATTAATTCAAGAATAGTTGTTATTATTATGAGAACTCTTATAATAAAATTAAATAGTTAAATTCTACAAGATTTGATACAATTTAATTGGGAAGGTGAAGTTATGAGAGTTGAAGAAAAAATTCAAAGACTAAAATCAGAAACATTAATTTG
>CALVZI010000008.1 GCA_944372485.1 uncultured Bacilli bacterium | reverse complement strand
GATTGATATAACAAAGAATTAGAAAAGAATAAATATGGAGAACCTTATATTTTACATGATGGTCCACCATATGCGAATGGAGATATGCATTGTGGTCATGCTCTTAACAAAATTTTAAAAGATTTTGTTAATCGTCATAAAATAATGATGGGGTATAAAGTAACATATATTCCAGGTTGGGATACACATGGTCTTCCAATTGAAACAGCTATTACTAAAACTGGTGTAAATCGTAAAGAAATGTCTAAAGCTGATTTTCGTAAATTATGTTATGAATATGCTTTAGAACAAGTTAATAAACAAAGAGAAGGATTTAAATCTTTAAATGTAATTGCTGATTGGGATCATCCTTATATTACTTTACAAAAAGAATTTGAAGCTAGACGAATTGAAGTATTTGCAAAGATGGCTAAGAAAGGTTTAATTTTCAAAGGATTAAAACCAGTTTATTGGTCTCCATCTAGTGAAAGTGCATTAGCTGAAGCTGAAATTGAATATAAAGATCGTAAAGATCCATCTATTTTTGTGGCTTTTCCAGTAGTAGAAGGAAATGATACTGTAAAAGTAGGGGAACAATTAGTAATTTGGACTACTACACCATGGACTTTACCTGGTAACTTAGGTATTGCTGTTGGTGAACAATTTGATTATGCTAAAGTAAAAGTAAATGATACAATTTATATTGTTGCAAATGATTTAGTAGATAGTTTAGCTCATGATTTTAATTGGGGAAATTATGAAGTAGTAGAAGTTATTTCTGGAACATCTTTTGATGGTGTTAAATACAAACATGTATTTATGGATCGTACTTCACCAGTAATTGTTGGTTACCATGTAACACTTGATGCTGGTACTGGTTTAGTTCATATTGCTCCAGGATATGGTGCTGATGACTTTATTATTGGAAAACAATATGATTTAGGATTAATTAATGGTGTTGATGATCAAGGTGTATTAAATGAAGATTCTGGAGAATTTAAAGGATTATTCTTTGAAGATGCTAATAAAGCAGTTGTACAAAAATTAGATGATTTAGGTGTTTTATTAAAATTAAAATTTATTACTCACTCATATCCACATGATTGGCGTACAAAAAAACCAGTAATTTTCCGTGCTACTGCACAATGGTTCTGTAGTATTGATAAAATTCGTGAACAATTATTAAATGAATTAGATAACAATGTAGAATTCCATACACCATGGGGTAAAAAACGTTTATATAATATGCTTCGTGATCGTGGTGACTGGTGTATTTCTCGTCAACGTGTATGGGGAGTACCAATTCCAATTTTCTATAATGAAGATGGAAGTGAAATTGTTGACTATGATGTTATGATGCATGTTGCAAAATTATTTAGAGAATATGGTTCAAATGTTTGGTTTGAACGTGAAGCAAAAGACTTACTTCCAGAAGGTTATACTAATCCAGCTAGTCCAAATGGTAAATTCACTAAAGAAGAAGATATTATGGATGTTTGGTTTGACTCAGGTTCTTCACATACTGGAGTATTAGTTGAACGTGGACTTTCATATCCAGCTGATATGTATTTAGAAGGATCAGATCAATATCGTGGATGGTTTAACTCATCATTAATTTGTGGTGTAGCAGTACATGAAAAGAGTCCATATAAAAAATTAGTTTCTCATGGATTTGTATTAGATGGTAAAGGAAACAAAATGAGTAAATCATTAGGTAATACTGTTGATCCATTAAAACTAGTAAGATTACATGGAGCAGATGTACTACGTCTTTGGGTAGCAAGTGTTGACTATACAGAAGATGTTCGTATTAGTGATGAATTAATTGCTCAAGTAAAAGAAAGTTATCGTAAAATTCGTAATACATATCGTTTCTTACTTGGAAACTTATTTGACTTTAATCCAAATACTGATAGTGTTAAATTTGATGATATGTATGAATATGATAAATATATGATGGTTAAATTAAATGAAGTAACTAAAGAAATTTTAGCTGCTTATGAAGATAATAACTATCAAGAAATTTATAAAATTGTAAATAACTTTGTTTCATTTACATTATCTAATTTCTATTTAGACTTTACTAAAGATATTCTTTATATTGAAAAAGCAGATTCTAAAGTAAGAAGAAGTGTTCAAACAGTACTTTATAATACTTTAATGAATTTAATTAAATTACTTGCACCAATCTTACCATATACAAGTGAAGAAGTTTACAGACATGTACCTGGTCTTAAATTAGAAAGTGTTCATTTAGAACGTATGCCAGAAGTATTAAGTTATGAGAATGCTTTAGAAATCTTAGAAAAATGGAATGTATTCTTTGAAGTAAAAGATGATGTTTATAAAGCATTAGAAGAAGCTCGTAATGAAAAATTAATTGGTAAGGGATTAGAAGCTAAAGTATATTTACACGTATCTGGTAAATATAAAGAAGTTATTGATTCTTTAAAAGATTCATTAAAACAACTATTAATTGTTTCTGAAGTAGTTCTTACTGATGAAGAACTTCCAAAATATAATGTATCTCATGTTAAAGTAGAAAAATTTGTTGGACATAAATGTGAAAGATGTTGGAATTACTTTAATGAAGATGAAATGGAAGGAGATATCTGCCATAGATGTGCAGGTGTAATAAAATAAGTTTATAATTAATTAGAAAAATTTACACAAAATAAAATTGTTGTAAATTTTTTTATTAATGGTAATATATAAAAATAGATGTTATCTACATTTATTATCAAATCTAAAATTGGACAGATAATAAAAAAAGGTGTATACTATGCTCATATTTAAATTATATTTCTTAAGTAAATATAATTAAATGGGGTGATCAAATGACAGAAAAAGAATTTTTGGGAATGATTAGTGAAGAAATAGAAAAAATTAATCAAGAAAAAAATAAGATTAAACAAATAGAAAATGAATTTGCAAATCAAAATTTAACAACAATTTAACAACATGATTTAAATTATAAAAAAATTTTAAATGAAAATAAAATATATGATTTATGTAATTTAATAAAATTGCCAGAATATGCTAGAATATTGAAGTGGAAGAACAATTTATGTTAAAAAAAGAAAAATCAAAAGAGATAAAATTTCTTTAATTATTGATTAAAAAATATATAGAATATATTTTTTGATTTTGAAAGGATATTAGTATAATGAATTATAAAAATTATGTATCTATTCTAAATTATTATAAAAATTATTATAAGGAAAATATAGATAAAATAAAACATGAATATAATAATTTATTTAATAATTATGAAAAAGATAAGTTTAAAAATTTGATGTTTAAACAAAAGCAATTAGTTTTATCTATATTAAATGAAGTATTAAAAAATTATAATGATTTTGATAATATTGATAGTATGATAATATTAACAGGTAGTCTGTCTAGAAATACCAATTTATTATATAGTGATATCGATATTAGTTTTATTTATGATAATAAATATAAAAAAGATTTATTAAATATTGAAGAACAAATATCATATCTTTTATCAGAAATATATAATTTTCGAGGTCGAGATAGAGTTCATGGAATAACTTTTTATTTACCAATGATTTCTTCAAAAAGGCATAAATGTATTGATGAAAATAATTATATGATTAAGCTTAAAGAAAAAAATATTTATTATAAGTGTCGAGATAATGCTTATGAAACAATGTATAATACATTTAATTCTACAAGAAGTGCGATTGATTTAACTGATTATGTTATTAATAATTTATCAATGGTTGAAGATTGGACTAATTGTTTTGAATTGATTAAAGATAATGGATTATATGAAACATTTAAAAATAAAGTAAGAGATTATGAGAAGAAAAATGTAAATAATTATAATTATAAAAGTGTTATTGATACATTGATTAATAAAATTAATAATGATATGTATATGAATAATGATAGTTCTAAAATGTTAATTAAAGATTTAAAGAAAATATATAAAAGTGAAGTATTTAATAATTTTTATAAATGTTTATCATTAATATATAATTTAGGTTTGAAAAAAGGTATGGATATAAAAAAGATAGATTTAAATTATTTTGATAAAATAAATATATTAGATAAATTAAAAATAGATTCTAATATAATTGGTGATTTTTATTATTATTTATTTTTAATTACAAAACTTCAATATAAATTAGATTTATTAAATATAGATCTTAGTTCGCATGATGGTTCAGAAATAGATATAAAAAAAATAGATAAAAATATTATAAGTGAATTAAATGATAATAAAAAAATATTAAATAACGGAATGATAGATTTTTTAAAACAAATAGAGAGGAGTTTAATTAATGAATAAAAATATATTAGTTACGACACTACCAATTAAGCCACAAAATAAAATTAATATTGGTATGTGTATTGCACCATTTTTAATGGATTTAGTAAGTTCTAATTTAGAATGTAGTAGTGTTTTTTCTGTAAATTTACTTCATTCTTATGATTTTAAAGAAAATGATTTAGAAAAGTATATTAATAAAGTCAAATCTTTAGGATTAAGATATGATGATATTTTTATTGATAAAGAGTGGGCAGAAAAATTACTTTCTTTAATTAAACAAATGATTAAGGATAATAAAATAATTGAAAAAAAGGGAAGTGTTATTAGGTGTTCTTGTGGAAAAGTTGATATAATAAAAAATGGGATTAGAGACTTTGATAATGCAGGTGATATTTATTATAAAAAAGATGGTAAACTAATATGTAAATGTTGTAATAGTGAATGTAAAGAATATTATGAAGATGGATTATATTTACATTTAGATGAAAAAGTAGATGATCATTTACAAATATTCCCACCTTTTTTAGCAAATTCTACTAATCATTTTAGTAAGCAATATAAAGGTATTGATTATTTAATATCAAAAAAACGTAATACAGGTTATGCAATAAAATATAATGATAAAATTTATAATATTGATATTGACTTTTTATGGATAAATTATGTTAGTTTATTTAAACAAGATAAACAAATATTAATTGCAAGTAACCATCAATTATTTGAAATGTATTTGTTAAATTATATAAATAAGATTGTTTCTAATAAAGATTTATATTTTATAGCTACACCATATATAAAAAATCCAACATTATTAAATTTGGATGATGAATTTTCTAATAAAGATTATGTATATCCAATATTATGTCTTATTTATACATTAAAATGGAAAACTAATGATGTTAGTTGGGATAAGTCAATCTTTAAAGGAATAGATAGATTAAGTGAAAGGGAACGATTACATTTATATAAACATATTTACTCTAATTTAAAAGAAATTAATAATAATGAATTAATAGATAGTATAAATAGTATATTTAATAATAAAATAAATTTTCAAAGAAATTTGAAATTAGTAAAGGAGAAAAAATGATAAGTGTATTATTAAGTAAAGTTAATGGTATTGATAAGAATGTTTGTAAAGAAATAAAAAAGATAATTAATAAAGATTATAAAGTGGCAATATTTCCATGGGCTTTTCCTGTTGAATTAGATGCTGATAAATTAGAAAATGAATATTTTAAAGTAGGGGAAAGTAGATATCAAAGATATATTGATTTTTTAGATAATATAGGTATTAATAAAAATAATATTGTTATTTGTAATTGTTATTCAGATTCTAAAACAAATTTAAAAAGAATAATAAAAGAAAGTGATATATTATTATTTCCTGGTGGTAATCCAGAAATGTTATATAGTAAGATTGTTCAAGAAAAAGAATTATTATATGATATAAAACATTTTAAAGGTATAGTAATAGGTGAGAGTGCAGGAGCAGTATTACAATTAAAAAGATATTTTATAACAGCAAAAAACAATTATTATGGATATGAAGCTTTTTATGATGGATTTGGTATTTTAAATGATCCGTTTTATATAGATGTTCATACTGATTCAAATGTTAATTATTTAAATAGATTAAAAGAAATTTCGTTAGAAAAGAAAATAGATGTTTATGCAATATATGATGATGGATGTATTGTAGTAAATAGAAAGACTAATGAAATTAAAACTTTTGGTCACGTAGATATATTTAAATAAAGTAATAAAAAACACATTAATCAAAAGTGTGTTTTTTATTCTTTATAAATTCTTTTAATATTTTAGTTAAAGCACGTTTTTCAATACGTGAAACATAACTTCTAGAAATACCTAATTCTTTAGCAATCTCTTTTTGAGTAACTGCTTTATTATTATTTAAACCATATCTTTTATTAATAATTAATTTTTCTTTATCAGTTAAAACATTAAAATATTCTTTTAATAACATAATATTATTTTTATTATGAATTTCTAAATCATAATCTGGACTAGGTGTTTTTAAAATATCTAAAATAGTTATTTCATTTCCTTCTTTATCAAAACCAACACCTTCATTTATACTAATATTTTTATTATTTTTTTTATCATTTCTAAAATACATTAAGATTTCATTTTCAATACATCTAGCACAATAAGTAGTAAGTTTTGTATTATGTTTATTAGAATAGCTATCTATTCCTTTAATTAAGCCTATTGTACCAATACTTATTAAGTCATCAGAATCATCTTTCCTATGTTCATATTTCTTTACTATATGGGCAACTAAACGTAAATTATGTTCTATTAATATATTTCTAGCTTCTTTGTCTCCAAATCTAAACTTTTCAATATATTTTTCTTCATCTTCTTTAGATAATGGATCTGGAAAAACATTATTTGAATAAGCCGCTGTAAAAAAATTAAAATCCTTAAATAACTTCTTTAACCAATCTAACATAAATCACTTCCTCAATATAAATATATGTGATAAAAATTAGAACATACAAAAAAAGGAATTTGATTATTCCTTTTTATGGTTTTAATTCTGGAGCTAAATCTTCTGTGTTATCTTCACCGTCATCAGGTTTACTGTCTCCACCAGAACCAGAGCCACTGCCTTGATTATTACCAGAACCTTCAGAACCCTCTGATTCATTTTTATCTTTATCATCACCAGTATCTGGTTTTTGTGTATTGTTGTTTGAAGAATTGTTATTTGATGAGTCATTATCAGTTGATGGTTTTGAACTTGCAACTTTCTTAACAACTGTAATTGTCATACTATTAATATATTTAACATCCATTCCAGCTGGAGTAGATTGACTAACAATTTGACCATCAGTACCAACACTTTGTTCAACATATTTAACTGATACGTTAAATCCATTTGCATTTCCATAGGCAATAGCTCTTGATTTATCATAGCCAATGAATGAAGGTAATATAGCTATACCAGATTCGTTATATTCGCCTTGACCAATTACTGTTTCTTCGTAAGGTGTATCAACATTGAAACTAAAGTTTTTAATAACTGTTGGTTCTTCTAAACCTAAATTTATTTTCATTGCTGTTGTAACATCTTTTAAACTTCCTTCATAAGCAACAAAGTTATAAAGATTCATTCTTGTTCCTTGACCATCTATTTGACTATAGTCATAAATATATTGATCATAACCACTTATATATAATCTTTGCATTGTAAGTAAATCTTCAATTGGCATATCTTGTGATTTACTAGCAATATCTTTAGCAACATCATATAAAGATAAGATTTCTGATGTTGACATATTTGTTTCCATATTATTACTTAATGTAGCAAGTAAATCCTGAATAGTATCAACACTTCTTATTTCTTTTACTTTGTTCATTAATCCTTTTACAACTAATTGTTGATTTTGACCACGTACAAAGTCATTAACTGTTTTTCTGTGACGTGATAGGGCAAGTGCTTGTTCACCATTTAAGTGTTGTTGACCTGGACTTAAACAAATTTGATTATTCATATTACGATCACTATCTTGTTCACAGAATTCAATTGGAACGTCAACATCAATACCACCTAAAGCATCAACTAATTTTACAACACCTTTAAAGTTTATTTTTGCATAATAATCAATATTAATTCCTGTCCAATTAGAAATGGTGTTAATCATACATTCTTCACCATACCAAGCTGCATGTGTAATTTTGTTTTCGCGGTTGTTTTTAAAACAAGCAATAGGTACATAAGTATCACGAGGAATACTTAAAATAGTTGTATTTAAAGTATCAGGATTAAATGTTAATAACATTAATGCATCACCGTTAAATGAAGCACCTTTAATGTTTTCAAGTTCTGAATCAACACCCATTAATAATACTGTAAATGGTTTTGTAATTTTACCACCAGTACTACTATTTTTATTTTCAACTTTTTTATCTTTAGTATAAATAATTTTAGTTTCTTTATCTAAATCTTCAAATCCTTCAAGATTTTTAAATAAAACGGTGTAATTAGTAGGTAAAAAAACATAATCAATTTCTTTTTCATATAAAGCGTTTAATAATTCAATATAACTGTCATATTCAACTTTTTTAACTTTTAAATTTTCTTCTTTTATTATTTCATTAGGTATTTCATATCCATCAATACTTTTTTTATCATTTAAAATTCCAATTTTAGAATTTCCTAAATCTTTAATATCATCAACTTTATTATCTTTTAAAGTTACTATACTACTTGAATAACTAGTAGTTGAAGTTGTAAAGTTATTTAAACTTCCATAAGCTTTAATTATTTGATAACCTAAATAATTAGTACCACCTATATATAAAATACTAATAATAATAATTAAAATATAGAAAGCTTTTTTATTTTTATAAAGTGATTTAATTAAAAATAAAATTAATACAATCAAAATAATTATAAATATTCCACTACCAATTAATCTTAAAGTATTTTCAATACCTGTTAATAAAGATATAGAGTAGAGTAATACTCCAGTTCCAATAATACATCCTAAAATTAGTAAATTTATAATTAAAAACATTACTTTATTATTTTTCATTAAATTAAAATATTTCTTCATAAGTCCTCCTTATTTTTAACTAAACAACATTATACCCCATTTTAAATTTTTTTTAAAGTAATACGACATAAAATATAAAAATTATACGTCAAATTTTAGATAATTGTTATGATTGCACCAAACTTTCAAAAGTAATAGTAAAAAAATTAATTACGAAAATAAAATTGTTCAATTTTTTTGCATAAATTCAAAAAAAGTATAATATAATTTATTAAAAGTATTGATAAATAAATTAATATTTGTTATAATTTAATTACTTACGGGTCTATAGCCAAGTGGTAAGGCATGGGACTGCAACTCCCTGATCGTTGGTTCAAATCCGACTAGGCCCTCCATAAAGAAATATCTCGAAATATTCGAGTTTAAATTAACTAACTTAGAAATGAGTTAGTTTTTTTGTATACTGTATTACCGATAAATAATTATGATAATATAAAATTAACAAAAAAGAGATTAAATTACTAATCTCTAAAATATAAATAACTTCAATAAAATATCATGTTTTTAATATGTTATTTTATGAAATAATTATTATATGTTTGTCTTTTAATAACTAAATTTTTTTATACCAAAATCCTATGGAATCTTCTGTTTTAAAACCAGCACTATTATAAACTTTTCTACGCCAATCATAAGAATTAATATAAGCATTTTCTATTTTCATATCTTTTAATCTATTAATAACACCATATAACATTTGTTTGGCAAATCCTTTTTGACGATATTTTTTTCTTGTACTAACAGGTTCTATGAAGGCTGTACTAGTTTCTCTATCAACATAACAAAAGCAATATGAACATATATCTCCATCATCAGTTATAATCATACTTTCAAAACTATCTTTAAAGAATTGAGAATTTTTTCTTCCTTGATAGGATAGAGAACCTTCTTTTGGAGTTGAGGTTAAATCTCCATTATCATCTTCAGGATGAAAACCATAATGACATGCAGTATATTTTTTACCATCTTCAATATTCTCCCCATATACTTGTTTGAATCCTTCTGGTAATTCAATTACATAATTAGTTTCTAATGGATGTTGTACATTATCAAAATCTCTGGCAACATCTTTTTTGTATCCTCTTTTCAATAATTCTTTTTGTTGATTTTTTAAACTATCATGAGAAACAACTAAAAAGTTTATTTTTCCATCATTTTCTTTTTTAAATAGGGGTCTTAATTCTTTTTCACCTAAATCTAACATGATATTAAAAATATCTTCATAACCATTTTTTATACAAGTATTAAATGAGTCTCCATCCGGAACAACTATTCCAATTATATTATTTGAATCATCTTCAAATAAATAGGTATAATCTGCATTTTTATGTTTTCCTCTTTCATCATGATATAAAACATCAATTCTATATATTAAATCATCAAATCTTTGAGGTAACCAAGATACCATATTTTTATTTTCTTTATAATTGTTTCGTAAAAATTCAATTACTTTATTATAATCTTCGTTTTTGTTAAATTTTTTTATATATTAGGAAAGTTCTTTACAAAAAGCATCAAAAAGTCATTGACATACGTATGTTCGTATGATAATATTAAATCATGGTGGTGATTTTGTGAAGATATATAAAGCATATAAATTTAGATTATATCCAAATATAGATCAACAAGAATTAATAAATAAAACTTTAGGATGTGCTAGATTTGTTTATAATACAATATTGTATGAAAAAGAAACTTTGTA
>CALVZI010000007.1 GCA_944372485.1 uncultured Bacilli bacterium | reverse complement strand
ATACTCTTTCAATGAAACGTCTTGCACCTTCTACACCACTATCACTCCATGGTTTTGAAGCTTCAATTGGTCCCATAAACATTTCATAAAGTCTTAATGTATCAGCACCATATTCTTCAGCTATATCTTTTGGATCTATCGCATATTCTGGATAACGTTTTCCCATTTTAATTCCATTTGAACCTAGAATCATTCCTTGATGTACTAATTTTTTAAATGGTTCTTCGACTGGAGATAATCCTTTATCATATAAATAATGATTCCAAATACGTGAATAAATTAAATGTCCTACTGCGTGTTCTGGTCCCCCCATATATAAGTCTACTGGTAACCAATGTTTGGCAAGTTCAGGATTACAGAACATTTCATTGTTATTTGGATCAATATATCTAAAGTAATACCAACTTGAACCGGCACTACCTGGCATTGTTGATGTTTCACGAATTCCTTTTTTACCATCTTTTCTTGTATAATTTTTCCATTCTTCAGCATTTTCTAGTGGTGCTTTTCCATTATGTCCTTTATAATCTTCTAAGACTGGTAATACAAGTGGTAATTCATTATCTTCAAGTAAGTAATCTGTTCCATCTTCCATGTGTACTATTGGAACTGGTTCTCCCCAATAACGTTGACGAGCAAATATCCATTCACGGAATTTATAATTTACTTGTTTTTTACCACATTTATGTTCTTCTAGCCAAGCTATCATTGTTTTTATTGCTTCTTCTTTATTCATTCCATCTAAAAATTCTGAATTTATATGAAGCCCATCTTGTGTCCAAGCTTCTTTAGAAATATCTCCACCTTCTAATACTTGAATAATTGGAATATTAAATTTCTTTGCAAATTCATAATCTCTTGTATCATGAGCAGGAACTGCCATGATAGCTCCTGTTCCATAACTAGCAAGTACATAATCACTAATATAAATTGGAATTTCTTTATTATTTACTGGATTTATTGCATAAGCTCCAATAAATACTCCCGTTTTTTCTTTATTTAATTCTGTTCTTTCTAAATCACTTTTAGAAGCACAAACTTTTTTATAATCATCTACTTCTGTTTTGTGTTCTTCTGTTGTAATTTCATCTACTAAATCATGTTCTGGTGCAAGTACACAGTAAGTTGCTCCAAATAATGTATCTGGACGTGTTGTAAAGACTGTAAATGTTTTATTACTATCTTTTATTTTAAATGTAACATGCGCTCCAGTTGATTTTCCAATCCAATTTCTTTGCATTTCTTTTGCTGATTCTGGCCAGTCTATTTTATCTAATCCAGCTAATAATTTTTCAGCAAAAGCTGGTTGATCAATACAAAGTTGTTTCATTTTTTTTCTAACTACTGGATATCCCCCACGTTCACTTTTTCCATCGATTACTTCATCGTTTGAAAGTACTGTACCTAATTCTTCACACCAGTTAACTGGCATATCTACATATTTAGCATATCCATCTTTATATAGTTCACTAAATATCCATTGTGTCCAATGATAGAATTTTGGGTCACTAGTCATAACCATTTTTGTCCAGTCATAATCAAATCCTAATGTATTTAATTGTTCACTAAAGTAAGCAACATTTTTTTCGGTAAATCCGGCTGGATGATTTCCTGTTTGTACAGCATATTGTTCTGCTGGGAGTCCAAATGAATCATATCCCATTGGATGTAATACGTTATATCCTTGCATTCTTTTCATACGTGAAACAATATCAGTTGCTGTATAACCTTCTACGTGTCCTGCATGAAGACCTACTCCACTTGGATATGGAAACATATCTAATACATAATATTTTGGTTTAGAAAAATCCCATACATCAGTTTTAAATGTTTCATGTTCTTTCCAATATTTTTGCCATTTTTGTTCTATTTTATTTGCTTCATAATTCATTTTATCTCTTCTCCTTCTTTTTATAATATGTACCTAGTAAGTGATAAGATATTAATATTAATAACATTAATACAAAGAAACCACATACAAATTTTAATAACCAATTATCTATAACACTTATTATTAATACTGTTGTTGCCATAATAAATGAATTTATTATAGCAATATGATTAGCAAGTGTTTTTAAATCTATTTTTTCTAAATTAACGTTATATTTTACTTTTAAATATAAACATTCTGTACTAGTAAGTAATTTTTTTAATTTCTTTTCTCTTCTTATTACAAATAAATAATATATTAAATATACTAGTGAGAATGATATAAAAAATAATATTACTTCTAACATAAATCCTCCTTTATTACACAAAAAAGCCTCATGAATAAGGACCCAGTTTGGGCGGTACCACCTTATTTCATAAGACTTTATGCACTCATCTCGTAACGTGAGAAACCGGTTTTCACAGCTAGAAAAGCAAGTTCATTAATATCTATTGGAAGTTTTCATCAACCACTTCTTTTCTAAAAATAGATTTTTAATTACTACTCTTTCCCTTTGCTTTTTAATATATTAGTATTATATTACACTTGTTCAACATATTCAAGTAGTTTTTTAAATAATCTTATATATTTTCTCTCTAAACCTGCTCTTCTTAGTTTTGTAAGCTCAATTCTTTTCTTTTTAATCTCTAAATCACCAAATAAAATATTATCTATTTTTTCTTTTAGGGTTGTTTCAATTTGTAAATCATTAATAATTGAAGCAATATCTTCATTAATTAATCTTACAGCATCTATTTCAATATCTTTACCTTTACAATTTATTGTAAGTTGTAATGTTGTAGGAACTTCTGCTACTTCAACAATAAAGTCTGGTCCATCAACATAGTTTTTACTTGATATTTTTGTATCATTTAAGAATACTACAACATCATTTGCTTGTTTAGTATTACGGAAACGTATTTTATAATTTCTTTTATCTGGAACAATACCACTTTTACCTTCTAATGCACGAATTATAACTGTATAATTATTAGGCATGTAATTATAATCTATTGAGGTTGTTAAGAAGAATCCTTTACGATATAAATCACTTACACCATCATCTTCATAAAGTTTATATGTATTACTTTTACCTGGGAAAATTTGAATTTCCATATCTTTAGGTGGATTAGTATCATTTATAATTTCTTGTGTTGCCAGTGGTAAAATTGAACCTGCTTTAGCAAATACAGGATAATCTTGATCTCTAAAGAATGAGACATATTTTTTTCCACCTGGGAATTTTTTTCCTGTTACAATATCATACCAAATTCCATCTGGTAAATAAAAGTAATGAATTACACGATTCATAAGTGGTTCATTTTTAGATATAATTGGTGCGACAAATAATTCTGTTCCAAAGAAATATTCATCACGATATTTAGTATCATCATAAAATTCTGGTTTTTTATAATAAAGTGGTTGAACAATTGGCATTCCATATTTATAGTATTTATATGCTTCGGCATATAAATATGGAATTAAACGATGACGTAATTGTAAATAATCTTTAGCAATTTCTAATGTTTTTACATCCCATTTCCATGGTTCTCTTTTATAATATTTACCACTTTCAGTACCAAATTTTACAATTGGTGAGAAGACTGCTAATTCTAAAAATCTTATATAAAGTTCACTATCTTCTATTCCTTTATAATATCCCCCAATATCATGAGCCCACCAAGATACTCCCATATTAGAAGCACTTGTATTAAACATTGGAATTGTTTTTAATGTATCCCAACTAACAATTGTTTTTCCAGAATATAAAACTGGATAACGATGTGGAGCAATATTAGGATTACGTGATAAAATCATTGGTCTACGTTCATAATTTCTTTTCATATCTTGATAGTGGTAGTGATCTAAAAACCATAGTTTTTTCTTATCTTCTACTTTTTCAATATCTAACCAAAAGAAATCTACACCTACTGCATCTAATGGATGAATTAATATTTTCAAATAAGCATCTAACCATTTAGGATCAACTGTATTAAACGGTATAATCCCCTTTTCATTTGGTGTTAAGTATTTACTTAATTGTTCATAGTTTTGTTCAAATGGATAAATACCTTCAATTGGATTAATATTTAAACCAATTCTTATTCCTTTAGAGTGTAAATAACTTATCATAGCTTTAGGATTTTTTAATAATTTAGGGTTCCAAGTAAAACCTGTTTTTAAATTATTAACTTTCTCATATTCTCTAATATGCCAATCACTATTTAAGGCTAAAACGGAAAGTGGTATTTCTTGTCTTTCAAACTCAAGTATTAAATTTTTTACCCCTAAATCATCATAAGGAATATTTCGACTCCACCAGTTACCTAAAGCATATCTTGGTATAAGAGAAGGATAACCTGTTAAAGCATAATAATCTTTTAAACAATCAGCAAAATCTTTTAAATACATAAATAAGTATAAATCAACACCCTTACTTTTTCTATCTTCAAGATTTCCTAAAGCATTAAATATTTTAGTGTCTGAATCATCTATTGTTACAAAACCATCACTAGAATATAAACCTTTTGTAAAAGCATGTTTATTATTATCATCTAATGAAAAATTAGGTGCACTATAATTTCTTACTTCAGGATGACCATAATACCATATTTTATCTGTATTTAATAATTCTACTTTTAAATTAGCCATAGTATTTAATTTACTACCTTGAAATGTTTTTTCTTTAACATAAGTTAATCTAAAATATTTAGTTTTAATAATTAAATAATTAGCGTCTTCTTTAACCAAAAAATTAGGTTTTTCAAAATCACGATACCAAACTAATTCACTAGGTTCATCAACAAAGTTTCCTTCAATATTATATTCTAAGCGAACTAATCTTTCAGATAAAATGGTAATACGATATTTTTCTCCTTTAAAGATACATTTATTATTAGATTTAGATCTATCTAAATTCATATTAAAATGTTCACCTAAATTATACATTATATCACCCCTTTTATAATTCTTCTATTTTCATAAAATTAGTATGTTTTGAGTTGTTAAATGGATAACCTCCTGTTATTATATATTTATCAAATGGATTTAAACTAATCTTTGTTAACATCATTTTTTTAGCAATTTCCATCATTTTATCAAAGTTTTTAATTTCTTTTACTTTATATGTATATACACCAAAATAAAGTGAAAGTTCTTTTAATACTTCTTCATGTGGAGATAAAGCAATAATTGGACAAGCTGGTCTAAAACGACTTATTTTTTTAGCTGTATAACCACTCATAGTAGGAATAACTATAGCTTTAGCTTTTAATCTATCAGCACATTCTACTACACTATAAGCAATTGAACCCGTAATATCTTGTTTTTCTGTTCGCATTGCTTTATCTAAAAGTTCATAATAATTAATATCTTCTTCAGTACTTTCAATTATTTTTTCCATCATCATAACTGTTTCATTAGGATACATTCCAACAGTTGTTTCCCCAGTTAAAACAATAGCATCAACACCATCTATTACAGCATTAGCAACATCACTTACTTCAGCTCTAGTAGGTTCTAAAGAATTTTCCATTGATGACATAAGATCTGTCGCGATAATACTTACTTTACCTGCAGTATGACATTTATTTATTACTAATTTAGTTATTCCTGGAACCCTTTCAATTGGCACTTCTACTCCTAAATCACCACGAGCAACCATTACCCCATCACTTAAACGTATTATTTCGTCTATTTCAAGGGCTGCACTTTCACATTCAATTTTAGAAATAATACTTAAATGATCATTTTTCTTTTCAATT
>CALVZI010000006.1 GCA_944372485.1 uncultured Bacilli bacterium | reverse complement strand
TGAAAGTTTAACATATGAAGTAGGAATAACAAAAATAGATAAAACAGGCCCATCAAAACCTATAATAACACTAAAAAAGAATAACACTGGTGGAGAGATTATAGCTAGTGGAGAATGGACAAATACGAATATTGTTCAAATTCAAACATCAAAAGAAGAAGAAAGTGGAAATATAGAATATGAACGTAGTACAGATTTAAAAACATGGAAGCCTATGGAAATAAATGCGGTAGAAACAAAAGAACAAGAGCAAAACTATTATGTTCGTGCAAAAGATAAGGCTGGAAATGTTAGTGAAGCAAGTGATATGTATGTGATTCGTATTGATAAAACTAAACCTGTTTGTAATAGTTCAGGTGGAAGTAGCGATTGGCAATATGAAAATATTACATTAATTGGAAAATGTACTGATAAAAGTGGAGAAATAAATAGTGGTTGTGTAAAAGATTATATTGAAAAAATCATTTCAAGTAATACAGATACATCTATTAGCCCAGGAACAGTATATGATAAAGCTGGAAATTCAGCTGTTTGTCCAAATCAAACTGTTAAGTTGGATAAAAATGATTATGTTGTAACTTTTAAAAATTGTTATGGACAAGATGCTAAAACGCAAACTTTAAAAAGAACACAAAATGCGACAGCACCTAGTAGTGATTCTATGCATACAGATGAATACAAATTTTATAATTGGGTTGGAAATTACAATAATGTTGATTCCAATAGAACTATTACTGCAAATTGTGTAAATTTAAACAATAATGTTAGTTATGGAGCTTGTTTTAATAGTTGTGGAAATACTAACAATGACAATTGGCAATATAATAGTATTATCGCTCCAAATGATTCTTATTGGAATGGTACAACATTAACCGATTTTACATTTGCATCATCATATGCAACATCATTACAAGTTCATTTAGGAAATTTAGGCTGGGGTGTACGTGTTAATGGTAATTTTAGGCAAGGAAATTATTGGAATGATTTCCCAAAGAATAATGGTTATGCTCATGCGTCAACATTCTTTGGTTTCGATAAACAAATTCAAGCAATTGCAGTAGTTTTCTCAGATCCTGGAATTTTATCAACTCACAAGTTTTGTTGTAGTGCATATTATAATAATAGTTGGCATCCAACTGAAGCTGGAGTTTCAAAAAGTAGTCCTGGAATTTGTGGGACTACAGGTCAAGGTATAGATCTACGTGGATTTAAGTTTTATTTTAAATTAAAAAATAATCCTTGTTAATTTATTTTGAAAGTAACATAGTTACTTTCTTTTTTTTTCTTGCTATTAAAATTTGTTAAATATATTATAAATAAAAATATAATTTATTGGTGATAGTATGAGTTTAATTAACAATTTTAGGTCATATTTACTTGATGAAGAATTTAAAGTAACAATTATAGAAAACAAAATAGATATTGTAAATTATGATGAAATTGGACATTTTGATTCTAATAAAGTAATTATAAGATATAAAGATAAAAGATTAATAATAAAAGGTAATAATTTAGTTGTATCACGTTTACTTGTAGATGAAGTATTAGTAACCGGTAATATAAAAAATATTGAATTTATATAGAAAATTGGTGATATAATGAAAAATAATTTTTTAGATTATTTTAAAAATCGTATAACAATAAATGTTAAGGGAAAAAATATTGAGCGATTTTTAAAGAAATTAGTTAGAGAAAAAATTGAATTATATAAAATAGATGTTATTCATTATAATGAAATAAATATTAAAGTTAATTATATTGATCTTGAGAAAATTGTAAAATTAAAAACAATATATGATGTTGAAATAGTAGAATATTATGGTCTATTAAAGTTAAAAAATTTAATAAGAAAAAATAGACTTTTAATTTTGTCAATTATTTTAGGTATATGTTTATTATTTTTTTTAAGTAACATTATTTTTAAAGTAGAAATAATTCATAATGATAAAGAAATAAGAGAAATGTTAAAAAGTGAATTGAAAAGATATGATATAACAACTTTTAAATTAAAGAAAAATTATAATGAATTAGAGAAAATCAAACAACATATATTAAATGGTCATAAAGAAGAATTAGAGTGGATTGAAATAGAAGTGGTAGGTACAAAATATATTATTAGAGCCCAGGAACGTAAAATGAACTCTAAAGAAGAAAATGTACCAATTAGAAATATAGTTGCTACTAAGCATGCTGTTTTAAAAAGTATTAATGCTAAAAGTGGTGACATTGTAAGAGAAATTAATACTTATGTAAAACCTGGAGATGTTGTAATAAGTGGTGATATTAAATTAAATGAAGAGTCTAAAGCTAAAGTGGGTGCTGAAGGAGTTATATATGGTGAAGTTTGGTATCAAACACAAGTTGAATTTCCATATGAATATCATGAAAAAAAGTATACAGGTAAAAATAAAACAGTATATAGTTTTAAATTCTTAAATAATTATTTTGATTTATTTAATTTTAAACCATATAAACAAAGCGAAAATAAAGAAAAAGTTATTTTAGGTAGTAGTTTACTCCCAATATCACTAGTAAGAGTAGAACAAAAAGAAGTAATAAAAAAAGATAAAACTTATAGTGAAAAAGAAGCATTAAATGAAGCTTTAAAGTTAGCTAAAAATAAAATAGAAAAGAATTTAGATGAAAAAGAATATATAATTAGTCAAAAAAAATTGAAAGTTGACGCAAGAAATAGTAAAATAGTAGTAGATGTATTTTTTAAAGTATATGAAAATATTACAGGTTATAGTGATATTCCAGAAGAAATAAAAGAGGAGTGAAAGCATGATAGGTACTACTATTATTAATATTTTTCAAAATGTTTGGCCAATGATTTTAATATTTACAACAATTGTTGTATCAATGCGAATTGTTCATATTATTAAAAATCATCCTAAAGTTTATCTATATAAAGATTTAATGGTTTTAGGATTTGTAATATATATACTATGTTTATTCCATGTAGTAACTTTTCAAGACGTTTCTTGGTCAACATCAAATTTTATTCCTTTTAAAGAAATGTTTAGATATGAATTTGGAACGGATTTATTTTTTAAAAATGTAATTGGTAATATGATAATGTTTTTACCATTTGGTTTCTTTGTGTCATATTTCTTAAATTTAGATAAAATAAGATATGTTTTTATATTGTCACTTGTTTCATCATTTTCAATAGAAACAACACAAATGGTTATTGGAAGAGTATTTGATGTTGATGATATAATGTTAAATATTATTGGAGGAATATTAGGTTATTTTATATATCGCATATTATTTAAGATAAAAGAACATTTACCAGCAATGTTGAAAAAGCCAGTGTTTTATAATATAATAATGGTGACATCTCTTATATTAATTTTTATTTATATATACATGATTATTGAGGCAGGGATTTAAATGAATGAAATTGAAATAATAAATAATACAAATGAAGAAATAAAAGAATTGGATATATTAAATGATTTACTAGAGTTTGCTTTGAAAAAAGAAAATCAAGAACATGTAATATTTAATATTATAATAGTAGATAATGAATATATTCATAAATTAAATAAAGAATATAGAAATGTAGATAGACCTACTGATGTTATTAGTTTTGCTCTTGAAGATAATGGTAGTATGGAAACTGCTTATGGAAGAATATTAGGAGATATTTATATATCGATAGATAAAGCAAGAGAACAAGCAGAAGAATATGGTCATAGTTTAAAAAGAGAATTAGCTTTTTTAAGTATACATGGTTTATTACATTTACTAGGATATGATCATATGGAAGAAGAAGAAGAAAAAGTAATGTTCGCACGTCAGGAGTTGATTTTAGATGAGTATGGAATCAAAAGAGAGAAAGAAATTTAGTTTAAGAAGATTTTTTATTAGTTTTAAATATTCTTTTGATGGTTTAAAATATGCTTATTTAAATGAACAAAGTATGTTACTTCATTTAATTTCTACAATTATCATAATTGTTTTAGGAATATTTTTTAAAATATCTTTAATTGAATGGATTATATGTATAACTTTGTTAACTTGTATTATGAGTATAGAACTTTTAAATACAGCAATAGAAGCAACTGTTGATTTAGTAACTAAAGAAAAAAGAGAACTAGCTAAGATTGCTAAAGATACATCATCTGCTTCGGCAGGAATGATTTCAATATTTTCGCTAGTTGTGTTTTTATTGATATTTGTTCCAAAAATTATAGAATTTATAGGGTGATAATAATGGTAGAAAAATTACAAAATTTATTAAATAAAGCTTATGCTCCATATTCAAATTTTAGAGTAGCTTGTATATTAGAAATGAATGATGGAAATGAAATATGTGGCGTAAATGTAGAAAATGCAAGTTATGGGGCAGCTATTTGTGCTGAGCGAAATGCGATTACAACTGCAATTACTAAAGGTTATAAAAAAGGTGATTTTAAAACAATTAATATAATGGTTGATAGTAATAAAATAAGTACTTGTTGTTTTATGTGTAGACAAGTTATAAGCGAGTTCTGTAGTAATGAAGTAATAATAAATTGTTTTAATAATGTTGGTGAGAAACAATCTTATACTGTAAAAGAATTATGTGTTTATCCATTTAATGAAGAGGATTTAAAATGAAATCAGGATTTGTTAGTGTTATAGGTAGGCCTAATGTTGGAAAATCAACATTAATTAATTCTATTATAGGTAAAAAAATTGCTATTACTTCAGATAAACCACAAACAACAAGAAATATAATTCAAGGAATATATACAAAAGATGATACACAAATAATATTTGTTGATACACCAGGAATACATAAACCTAATCATAAATTAGGAAAATATTTAAATAGACAAACTTATGATAATATTGAAGGTGTTGATGTTATATTATTTTTAGTGGCTGCTAATGAAAAATTAGGACCTGGTGATAAATTTATTTTAGAAAAATTAAAAGAAATAGATACACCAGTAATTCTTGGAATAAATAAAATAGATAAATTAACACATGAAGAAATATTAAAGAAGATATTAGAATATAAAGATTTATATGGTTTTAAAGAAATAGTTCCAATATCTGGTTTAAAAAATAAAAATGTTGATGAATTATTAAAAACATTAAAAAATTATTTAACAGATAATGTGATGTATTATGGTGAAAATGAAATTACCAATCGTTCATTAGAATTTATGATGAGTGAAATAATAAGAGAAAAAGTGTTCTTATTAACACATGAAGAAGTTCCACATTCAGTTACTTGTACAATTGATATTGTTGAAACAGCAAAAACAAGTATGACAATACATGCTTCAATTATAGTCGATAGAGATTCTTTAAAAAGAATAATTATTGGTTCAAAAGGTAGTATGATAAAAAATATCGGAACTAAAGCTCGTATTGATTTAGAAGAATTATTAGAAAAAAAAGTCTATTTAGACTTAAGAGTTAAAACAATCAAAAAATGGCGTGATAAAGAAGAATATTTGTCAGAATTTGGTTATGATGATTTTGAATAAATAGAGAATGTAAATCACATAATATAATAGGTGATAATATGAGAGTACATCAAAAAGAAATGTTATGGGATTTATTTAGAACAACAGGTAAAATTGAATATTATTTAAAATGGAAAAATTTTGATAAAGAAAATAAGTTACAAGAAGAAGAGTAACTTATTTTTTTTCATCAATAGGATCAAATAATACTTTAATATCAATTCCAAGTACGTTACAAAAATGCCAAATAGTTCCTAAACTATATGTTTGTTTATAATTAGGACTTTCAATATTCATAATAAAACCTTCACTATAATTACACATTTGAGAAAATTTGGCAACAGTTAGGTGCTTTAATTTTCTTTGTTTTCTTAGATTTTGTCCAACAAGATAATAAACGTAGTATTCGTCTTTTTTATCTAATTTCTTCATAGTCAAGCACCCACCTCCATATATATATTTTCTCATTTATTAAAAAAAATATTCTCACCGAATAGGTGAGGTTAAATAGAAACATTTGTTATTTAGTTAATAAACAATGTAAAATAAAAAATTTATTTGCCTTAAATACTTTTTTATAATATAATTAAAGTGGTGATAGTATGGAATTTAAATATGTTATAAAAAAAGAACAGTTAAAAAAATATTTATATCGTAGGCACTTAAAAATTAATATTAGTGGTTTATTATTTTTTATGATTATTGCAATCTTAATAAACTACAAAATCTTTAGTAATAATGTTTTATTTATAAGTTTATATGTTTTATTTATTACATTTATTTTAGGGTTAATAATTTTTATTGTTGATTATTTGTTTGTAAAGATAAGTGTTAATAGAATGGATAATACTTGTTGTAAACATAGTTTAATAATAGAAAATAATAAAATAATAGATAAGACTAAAAAAAGTGAATTAGTTATAAATAAAAAAGATATTAAAAAAATAAAAGTTGGTAATAATATAATTAATATTAAAATTAAAAATAAACCAAGTTTAGTTTTATTAAAAGTATTTTTTAGTAAGAAAGAGTTTAATGAATTAAGAAAAGTTTTAGGAGGAAATTATGACACCACACATTAGTGCAAAAGTTGGAGAAATTGCTAAAACAGTTATTATGCCAGGTGATCCATTACGAGTTAAATATATTGCAGAAAAATTTTTAGAAGATAGTAAATTAGTTAGTGATGTAAGAGGAATACTTGCTTATACTGGTATATATAAAGGTAAAGAAGTAACTATCATGGCATCAGGAATGGGATGCCCAAGTATGGGAATATATTCTTATGAATTATTTAAATTTTATAATGTTGAAAATATTATAAGAATTGGTTCTTGTGGTTCTTATATTAAAGATTTAAATTTATTTGATTTAGTTTTAGTTAATGAATGTTATTCTGATTCAAATTATGCTAAATATCAAAATGGTTGTACTTTAAATGTTTTAAATTCTTCAAAAGAATTAAATGATATTATACTTAATAAAGCACGGGAACTAGAGTTTAATATAAAATTAGGTCGTGTATATTGTAGTGATGTTTTTTATAGTGATATTGTTAATAATAAAGAAATTGTTAATAAATATAATTGTTTAGCTGTTGAAATGGAATCTTTTGCTTTATTTCACAATGCCAATGTATTAGGTAAAAAAGCAACTTGTGTTTTAACTGTTTCTGATAATTTAGTTACTGGTGCAAAAGCTACTAGTCAAGAACGAGAAACTGGTTTTAATAATATGATTAATTTAGTTTTAAATTCTTTATTATAAAAAAATAATTATAGGTTAAAATAAAGATAGGTGATACAATGAAATATAAAAAATATGAAATGGGCGCATATAATCTACATGTTATTTCAACTGATAAATTTAAAAATATTGGTATAAAAATAAACTTTAAAAAATTAGTTGAAAAAAAAGATATGACATATAGAAATTTATTGTGTAAAATATTATTTGAGTCTACTAAGAAATATCCTTCAAGAAGAGATTTAGCTTTAGAATGTGAAAATCTATATAATAGTGGATGTGGAATGCGAAATACTTTATCTGGTCGTTATATAGTTTCTTCTTTTAGTGGTGAATTATTGAATGAAAAGTATACGGAAGTTGGTTATTTAGAAAAAACTTTAGCTTTTTTTATGGAAATATTATTTAATCCTGATATTATAAATAATAGTTTTCAGGAAGATAAATTTAATATTGTAAAAAAATTAGTTTTAGAAGATATAGATGCAAACAAAGATTCACCAAATACTTATGCGAATGAATTAATGTTCGAAAAGTTAGATTCTTCATTACCTCTTTCTTATCACTTATGTGGATATATAGAGGATTTAGAAGATATTACTCCAGAATCTTTATATGAATATTATAAAACTTTAATTAATAGTGATAATGTAGATATTTTTGTATGTGGTAATGTTGAAGCTGAAAATATAAAAAGTTTATTTAGTAAATTGTTTAAAGTTAATACAATAAAAAAAGATAAAGGTAGTCATTATTTAGTACATAAGAAATTTCACAAACGTATTCGTAGTTTTAGTGAGACAAGAGATTTAAATCAAAGTATTTTAAGTATTGGAGCTAAAATAAATATAGATGATGATTTTGAACGTTTTTATGTTGCTTATATATTTAATTTAATATATGGTGCAGATAGCGATTCTAAATTGTTTAAAGTTGTACGTGAAGAAAATTCTCTTTGCTATACTATACATTCACGTTATTTAATGATTAGCTCAGTTTTAATGATTAATGCTGGTATTAATAAAAGTGATTCTAAAAAAGCTGTTAATTTAATAAAAAAAGAATTAAAAGCGATGATTAATGGAGACTTTAGTGAAGAAGATATTGAAAAAGCTAAAACAATATTTATAAGTGGATGTGAAGAAGCTTTAGATTCAACAATGAATATTATTAATACTTATATAACATATACATATTTTAACAGTGATACAATTGATGAACGTGTTAAAAAAATAAAAAAAGTTACAAAAGAGGATGTTATTAGTTTTGCTAAGAAGGTTTATTTAGATACTATATTTTTATTAGAGGGTGATAAAGATGGATAAGCTAGAATTAAAGAACTTAGATACAAGTATTTATTATCAAAAATTAAGTAATGGCTTAAAAGTTTTTATTGTTCCTAATAATAATATTAATAAAACTTATGTTACTTATTCAACAAAGTTTGGTTCTGTTCATGATTCTTTTATTCCTTATAAAAAGAAAGATTATGTAACAGTTCCATTAGGTGTTGCTCATTTTTTAGAACATAAAGTTTTTGAACAAGAAGATGGAAGTGATCCATTTAATTTCTTTTCTAATCATGCCGCTAGTGCAAATGCAAATACATCAAATTTTAAAACTACATATTTATTTCAAACAACTAAAGATTTAAAAGAAAATTTAGAATATTTATTAAAATTTGTTGAAAGTCCTTATTTTACTGATGAAAATGTTGAAAAAGAAAAAGGTATTATTGAACAAGAATTATTAATGTATGAAGACGAACCATACAATAAGTTATATGAAACAACAGTTTATAATGCTTTTGTTAAACATCCAATTAAATATTCAGTTGGTGGTACAACCCTAAGTATTAAAAAAATAACAAAAGATGATTTATATACTTGTTATAATACCTTTTATCATCCATCTAATATGTTTTTAGTAATAACTGGTAAAGTAAATCCAGATGAAATAATTTCTATTATTAAAGAACATGAAGATAAACGTAATTTAACAGAAAGTAATAATATTAAAATAAAAGGTATTGTTGAACCAAATAAAGTTGCTAAAGAAAAAGAAGTTTTAAAAATGTCTATAACTGTTCCTAAAGTAACAGTTGCTTATAAAATGAATTTAAATTTATTTAAAAATTTAAATATTAAAGATATTAAAACTTATATAAATATATTATTTAATTTAAAATTTTCAGATACATCTTTATATGTTGAAGATTTAAAAAATAAAGGGGTTATAACTGATAGTTTTGCAGTAAATACTTTATATACAGATGAACATGTTCTAATAATGATTAGTAATGAGACTAAGTTAATTAATGAAGTAACTAATTATATTTTAGAGGGTGTAAAAGAACTTGAGTGTAGTGAAGAAGATTTAGAAAGAGTAAAAAAAGTTTCAATTAGTTCACAAATTTCTATGACTGATAGTATTTATAGAATGAATAGAAAAATAATGAATAATATGATTAATTATAATAAAATTATTTTAGATCCTATTGGTGAAATAAAGAAATTAAATATGAATGATTTAAATTATGTTAAAAAGAATTTAGATTTTTCTAATAGAACTATTACAATTGTTGATAGTAATAAAAATTAAAACTATTTTTATAGTTTTTTTTGTTAATTTTGTTAGAAAAGTTTATATATGTGATATCTTGTGTATAGAAATGGAGGTAATGCATATAAAGGAAGATAAAATTCGTTTAATAAATAAAATTTTTAATAATGAAACTATTAGGACTATATGGGATAGTGAAGAAGAAAAATATTATATTAGTATTGTTGATTTAGTAGGTGTGTTATCAGAAAGTGATAATCCTAGAAATTATTGGAAAGTTTTAAAACATAGATTAAAAAAAGAAGGGAATGAGTCGGTTACAAATTGTAACCAACTGAAATTAAAAGCTAAAGATGGTAAATATTATAAAACTGATGTAACTGATATAGAAGGAATGTTTAGAATTATTGAATCGATTCCAAGTAAACATGCTGAACCTATTAAATTATGGTTAGCTAGTCTTGGTAAAGAAAGAATAGATGAGACATTTGATCCGTCACTTGCTGTTCAAAGAGCTATTGATATATATCGTTCTAAAGGGTATACTGAAGATTGGATAATTAGAAGAATAAAAGGAATTCAAGATAGAAAAAAATTATTAGATACTTGGGAAAGTAGTGGTATTAATGATGAAATTGAATTTGCTATTTTAACTAATGAGATTTATAAAGAATGGTCAGGAATGACAGCTAAAGAATATAAACAGTTTAAAAATATTCATAAAGAATCACTTAGAGATAGTATGTCAGATATTGAATATGCTTTAACTGATTTAAGTGAAATTGCAACTAGAGAACTTACTAAAAAACACAAACCATATGGCTTAAAAGAAAATAAAGAAGTCGCTATAATGGGTGGACATGTTGCTAAAGTGGCTAGAGATGATATAGAAAAAAATTTAGGAGAATCTATTGTCACTAAACAAAATAAATTAAATTATAAATTTTTAGAAGATAAAGAATTAATTCAATAATTTATTTTTCATTTTTTTCTTTTCAATTTTATGTTATACTGTTAATATAAGAAATTAGAAAGGATTTTATTATGCAGTCAAGAACTAAAAGCTCAGTTATTAATTCACTTACTTCTATTACAACTCAAATACTTACAGTTGTTATGAATTTTGTTGTTAAAATTGTTTTTACAAGAACAATTAGTATGGAATATTTAGGTGTAAATGGTTTATTTGCTAATATTATTACAATGTTATCTTTAGCTGATTTAGGTATTGGAACAGCTATTCCATATAGTTTATATAAACCCCTTGCAGAAAATGATCATAAAAAAGTAAAAGTATTAATGAAGTTTTATTCCAAAGTTTATAATGTTATTGGAACCGTAGTATTGTTAATTGGATTAGGACTAATTCCTTTTTTACCATATTTAATTAAGGGCGGAGAAGGTGTTGATAATTTATCATTTATATATGCTTTATTTGTAATTCATTCTGCATCTAGTTATTTCTTTGTTTATAAAAGATTTTTAATTGAATCAGATCAAAAAGGTTACATTACAGCACGTATTACATTTGCATTTTCATTCCTTTTATCTTTAGTACAAATTGCTATTTTATATATATACCATAATTTTATCTTCTATTTATTATCAAGTATAATTTTTGTTGTTTTACAAAATATTTATATATCTAGAAAAGCAACTAAATTATATCCATATTTAAAAGAAGAAGTTAAAGATGAAATGGATAAAGAAGATGTTAAAGAGATAACAAAAAATGTCAGTTCACTCTTTGTTTATAAAGTAGGAAGTGTAGTTACTAATGGTACTGACAATATGGTAATCTCTAAATTTTTAGGTTTAGTTCCAGTAGGAATTTATTCTAATTATATTTTAGTTACTAAATCATTAAATAATGTAGTTTCTCAACTTTTTACAGCAATTACTTCAAGTATAGGAAACTTAGTTGTAACAACCAACAAAGAACATAGTAAAAATGTATTTGAAAATTTATTATTTTTAAACTTTTGGTTTTATAGTTTCTTTTCTATCGCTTTACTTGTTTTAATTAATCCTTTTATTGATATATTCTTTGGAAGTAAATTTGTTTTATCACAATATGTGGTATTCGCTTTAGTTGTTGATTTTTATTTAAATGGTATGCAGTCAGTTTCAACTTCTTTCTTAAATGCTTATGGATTATTCTATGAAGGAAGATTTAGACCAATATTTATGATTGTTATTAATATTATCGTTTCTCTTATTTTAGTAATTCCTTTTGGTATAACAGGGGTATTATTTGGAACAATTATTAGTCGTATTACAACAATTTGCTGGATGGATCCAAGAATAGTTTACAAATATGGATTCAAGAATGAAAAAGCTGTTTGGAGTTATTATAAAAATTATTTAATATATTTTTTCTTATTTATAACAATTGGACTAACAGTATATTATATTTTTAGAAATGTAGTTATAAGTAATATAATTATTTGGGTAATAATGGGAATTATTATTAGTGTTATTGTTAATTTATTATTTTTATTATTATTCTTTAAGACAAAAAGATTTAAATATTTTTACGATAAAATCAAAAATTTATTATTTCGCAAATTTAGACATCAATCTTAAATAAATATGTTATATTGTTATTGGTGATAGTGTGAAAGTAAAAGTTTTTGATGAAAGTCATGAATCAGATTTGGAAAATTCTATTAATAATTTTCTGGAAGATTTTGATGGAGAAATAATTGATATTAAATATCAAGTTGCTATTTCAGTGTTTTCTGAAGAACAAATTTATTGCTTTTCAGCGATGATAATATATAATTAAAAACAATAAAATAAATTGTTTTTTTTTTTGTTTCATGTTATTATATTATTGTATAATAGGAAAGGTGTTAACATGAATAAAAAAGGATTTACATTGGTAGAAATGCTTGGAATATTAGTTGTTTTATCTGTGATAGTAGTAATTTCTGTTCCAGCAATTACTGGTAGTTTAAAACGTTCTAGACAAGAAAAGTATGATAATTGGTTAAAAAGTTTATATATAGCTGCTGAAGAATATACGGAATCGCATAGACAAGAATTCTATGAAATTAATGCAGGCGGAATTTCATATTTATCAATTCAATTATTACTTGATCAAGGATATTTAAAAGAAAGTGTAATTGATCCTGAAAGTGGTAATGATATAACTGATGTTGCGATTGTTAAAATAACAGTCAATAGTGATAAAACATTAAAATATGAATTGACTTATAAAGACGATTTAGATTTAATAACAATTAGTGTTGGAATGGATCCTGATCCAGCGGTAAAAACATGGACTAGTGAAGATGTAACTCTTACTGTGTATGCTGAACCTAGTGGGGGAATGCGAGCTGATGAGTATTCCTTTGATGGAGGAGCTACATGGCAAAGTAGTAATAAAAAAAGTTTTAGTACAAACCAAACAGTCTCTATTATGGCAAGAGATTCACGTTTTAATCAAGTTAGTAATAAAAAAATGGTTACTATTTCACATATTGATAAAACCGCTCCAACTGTTTCTAATACAATTGTCAATTTAGTAACAACTAAATCAATTACAGTAAAGGCTGAGTGTATGGATTCGGAATCGGGAATAGGTGGATATCAATTTAGTAAAGATAATGGTGCAACTTGGTCAGAAGTAAGAAGTGGAAGTAGTTATAAATTTGATAACTTAACTACAGGAAACTATAATATAAAAACTCGTTGTATAAATAGTGCTGGATTAAAGAAAGATTCAGCAACTAAGACGCAAGCAACTAAAAATTTAATTGTACCAACTTGTTCTATAACACCTTCTAGTGGTTGGACAAAAACAAAGACTGTAACATTTAGTTTTCCTGAAGGAGATTCTAATAATAATTTTACTTATGGTTATAAATTGATAAAGGGATCAGGAACAGCAGATGGTAAAGATTTGACTCTAAATAAATGGGTTTCTACAACAAATTTAAATCAAGAAGTTGTTTTATCATCAGTTGATTCTACATCTCAAGGATCGGTCATTGCCAGAGTTAGTGATGGTGTTAATACAGTTTCGGGAAGTAGTTGTACCGTAAATTATGTTGATAATGTTAATCCTGGTAAACCTAAAGTAGAAGTTAAAATAAACAATAGTAGTGGTAGTGATTATAATTTAGGTACATGGACTAATCAAAATGTATACCATATATTAACATCTACTGAAAATGGTAGTGGTGTAGCAAAATATCAATATTCTCATGATAAAGAAAAATGGGTTGATATACCAACTTCTTGGCCTGATTATTCATTGAGTAATAATACATTAACGTATACTATAAACTGGCAAGGACAATTGGATTTTTATGTCCGAGCGATTGATAAAGTTGGAAATATAAGTGAGCCATCAGATGCGTTTAATTTAAAAATTGATAAAACTAACCCAACTTGCTCGGGTGGAAGACAAAATACTGATTCTTGGGGAGTAATTGGAAGAGATACACGTTATCGAATTGAAGGATGTAGTGATAGTGAAAGTGGATGTACTGCTGCTACTTATGATACAAATTCCGCAGCAGATAATGTATATGTATCTACAACAATAAAAGATAATGCTGGTAATACAAATACGTGTGGTGGAAATATATATAATTTGGAAGCTCAATTAAGTGTTACAAGTGCTAATTGTGCAATAGGTGGAATGTCAAATGTTTCAAAATGTCAAGTAAACTTTAATACTTTCAGTGGAATTATTATTAAGCATGTTTATTGGCAAATATATAATAATTCTGCATACCAACATCAAGGTGGGTATTCTATTTGGAAAACTAGTTATGATGGGGGATTAACTTATGGATCTAAATATGTAAGAGTGGGAGTATATACAATTTCAAATCAATCAATATATATAGATTGTACAAGTGGATATTGTAATGGTAAATCAATCCAAAATTTATATGTAAGTATTTGTAGTGCAAGAAATTGGAACAACTGCGTAGATGAATATGGACCGGTTTATATGTATTAAAGGAGAATATATGAAAAAGAAAATAGTTATAAGTACTGGTGTAATATTTTTAGTTTTAATAGTTATGATTAGTATATTTTTAGTAATAAAAAAATCTAATTATAATAAAAACATTGAAAAAATAAAAGGAGAAATTACTAATTTTTATAATAATATTACTTTAAGTAGTTCAAATAATTATGCTACTAATTTAAATAAAGAACGTTATCAACAATTACTTAATGAATTTTATCCATTAAATGACAATGAAGAAATGAAAACTGAAGCAAAAAATTCAATGATTGATTATTATAACAATCTCGATAAAAAAGTAAAAATGAAGGTTGATATTAAGAATGTTGTTATTAATAATAATCAAGCAAGAGTTACTGTTAATTTAACTAGATCTAATTGTTATGATGTAAATAATTATAATGAATTATATGAGAAAAATTTGGATGTTAATAATAATACTTTAGAATATTTTAATGAATTAGAAAATTTAACGGATAAATGTTTAGATAATAACAAGAGTAATAAAAAAGTAATGACAGTCACACTTTTAAAGAAAGATAGTAAGTGGCTTGTTAATGATTTTTATAGTGTAGTAGATAACGAAGTGAAAAAAACAAAAATTGGTGAAAGTAACATATCAAAAATAAAAGATTATAGTAATGTTTATACTACCACGAAATTTCGTTTATTAGATTTTTCATTGGAAACAAAAAATGATAAGTTAAGTTTTAATAATAAATTTATGATTAATTTAAAGAAAAATAATTCATATAACTTAAAAATAGAAGTTTCTGGAAATAAAGGGGATAAATTTAATGTAGTAATATATGGACAAAGTAAAAATGTTTTATTAGAAAAAAGTTTAAAATTAAGTTCTAATCATGAAGTGTTTGAATTGCCTTTTAAATTTAAAGAAGATAATAATATGTTACAAGTTTATATGTATGATGAAAATGATTTTGAAAAAAATACTTTAATTGATAATTTTGCTTTTGGAAGGATATATATTTTTAATCAAGAATAAAATATATATTCTTTTTATATACAGTACTTGACAATGCATAGTAGTTGGTATAAAATGATAGTGAGGTGATTTATGAACACACAATTTAAAAAAGGCGTTTTAGAATTAATAGTTCTATTATCTGTAAATAAAAAAGATATGTATGGTTATGAATTAGTTGCCTGCGTATCTAAAATAGTTGATGTTAATGAAGGAACAATTTATCCATTATTAAAAAGACTTACGAATGAAAAATATTTTGAAACATATTTAGAAGAATCAACAGAAGGTCCACCAAGAAAGTATTATAAACTTACTATATTAGGAAAAGAAAGAATGTGTGAACTAAAAGAAAATTGGTTAAGTTTTAAAGATTCAGTTAATAAATTTATTGAGGAGAGTGAAGAAAATGAGTAAGGATAAATTTTTTAAGGAATTAGAAAAACGTTTAGAAGTTTTAGATGCAAATGAAAGAGAAGATATAATTAATGAATATAAAGATACTTTAAATGAAAAAATTAAACATGGGAAAAGTGAAGAGGAAGCTATTGCAGATTTTGGAAATATTGATGAACTAGTAAAAGAAATATTAAGTGCTTATAAAATTAATACTGATTATATGAAAGATGAGGATAAATTTAAAAAAGCTTCTAGTGAATTAGGAAGTAGTTTTAATAAATTTATTAAAACAAGTTCTGAATATGTTGCTGATATGTTTAGACAAATTAATGATGATTTAAAAGAAAGTGGTCATGAATTAAGTATTGAATTAGTAACTGAATTAGTTATTAAAGGTTTAATTACACTATTAATACTTGCAATCACAACTATTCCATTTAAAATAATTATGGCAATTGGTACTGGTATTTTAACTTCATTCTTTTTTCCATTAAGTACTGTTTTAAATATTATTTGGGTATTTTTAATTGGTGTATTATATCTTTGTGTTGCTGGACTAATTATAATTTCAATGTTTAAAGAATATATAAATTATGATAGTAAAAAAGATTTAAAAAGAAAAGAAAAATCTAAAGAAAAAAGTAATAAAAAAGATGTAATTACAAAAGAAAAGAAAAATAAAGTTATTAAAGAAAAAAAAGGTAATGGTATTGCTAGTGCTATTATGATTATGGTAAAAATATTTGTAATTTTATTTATTTTATTACCACTATGGTGTTTAATTATTGGAACTTGTATTGGTTTTTCTGTTTTAGTTTATTATACAATTAAAGGATTACCATTTATTTCAATTGATATTTTAACACTTGGTATTTTATCTTTATTAATAATTCTTACAACAATCATAACAAATATAACTTTTAAAAAGAAAAAAATAACTTTTTATCCATTAATTATAAGTATTGTTTTAATTTCAGTTGGAAGTGTAATGACTTTTGATTATGCTATGAATTTAGACTATCACAATAATCTTCCTAATGATGAACTTAATGTAAAAAAAGATGCAGTTGTTTTAACTGATATTAATAAAGTAACTAATTTCTATATTTATGATAGTGATTTTAGAGTAGTAGAAGATAATAGTTTAAAAGATGGTGAAGTAGTTGTTGAATTATCTTATTATAGTGATTTTGTAAAAGTAGAATATCACACTGATTTAACTAGTGAAACACCATATGTTAATTTCTTTACTGAAGTGAAGGATAACTATACTAAAAATGTTTATAATTTAATTATTGATGATTTAAAAGATAATGAGTTATATAATTATGATTTATTAAATGGAGTGAAAGTTACAAAAGTAAGTGCAAATAAGAATACTAAAGGACTTGTAAAATAAGTCTTTTTTTGTTGTTTAAAAAAAAGTTCTAGTTTTGTCGAATTACTAGAAAGATAATTTTTGTTGTGTTAATCTTTTAATAGGTGAGAGTAATGTTAGAAATTAATATGGAATATCGAAAAGGAATATTGTTTATTAGATTTATAGGTTCTCTATGTATTAGTACCATTAAAGGAAATGAAATAGAAAATTTAGAAGAAGTTTTAAATACCGGAATGAGTTGTGTTGTATTTAATTTAGAAGAACTAGAAAATATAGATAATAATGGTATTGATTTTTTATGGAATAAGTATCAATTAATAAAAAATAAAGGAGGTGTTAGTTTTGTTTGTGGTGTAAATAGAGGTATAGTTAAAAGAAAATTAAAAAAAAGTAAAATAATTTTATATATGAATGAAATAAAAGATGAACTTATTTTATTACATCAAAATTAGGGGGGATTATGGAAAATTTAATAAAAGAATATGAATCTTTGATATGGGCAATCGCACAAAAATTTCCATATTATAAAAATAAAGAAGATTTATTTCAAGTAGGGTGTGTAGGATTAATTGAAGCATATAAAAATTTTAATAAAGATTTAGGAACTAAGTTTAGTAGTTATGCATATTTTTATATTTTAGGTAAAATGAAAAAATTAGTTCGTGAGGATAAAAATATTAAAATAAGTAGAGATATTAATAAACTTAATTTAAGAATTGAAAAAGTATATTATTTATTAATTCAAAAATTAAATAGAATTCCTAACACTAAAGAAATAGCTGAAGCAATAGATGTTGCAGAAGAATTAGTAGTAAGTGCATTAAATGCTAGAAATGTAGTACAAAGTATGGAAGAACCTATTAATAGTGATGGAAAAGAAATAACATATCATGAATTAATTGGTGATAAAAAATTAGATATAGATATGTTATTAGATTTAAAATATCAATTAAATAATTTGCCAAATGATGAAAAAGAATTGATATATAAAAGATATTTATATAATAAAACCCAAAGTGAACTTGCAAAAGAACTTAATACTAGTCAAGTACAAATATCTCGTAAAGAACAAAAAATATTAAGCAAATTAAGAAGTAATTTAACACATTCATAATAATGTGTTTTTTTTAATGTTTTATTGGAATTTTAATTGACTTTATGTGTTATATTATCTATAATTGTAGTAGAAGAATAAGAATTGGAGAAATAGTATGAGAAGAAGAAATAGAAGAGGAATAAATTCACATTCAAAGTTTATAATGTTAATACTTGCTGTTGTAATTTCAACAATGGCAGTAGGATATTCTTTAATGGCAATAAATTTAAAAATAAATGGGATTGCTAAAGTAAAAACTAATTGGAATATAATGATTACAAATGTATCAGGAGCTAGTTTTGAAAGTGCGATAAATAATAAAGGAAATATTGTCGATAAATTAAAGGCAGATTTCAATTCAACTATAACTGAAAAAAGTGGAAAAGCAATATATGATGTAACGGTAACTAATTATGGAGAACTAACGGCAGTATTAAAAGAAATAAAAGGATTAGATGAAGCTAATACTGGTGATTTAGTATATAAGTTAGTAGGGATTGAAATAGGAGATGAGTATCCAGGTAATTCTAATAAAATTTTTCAAGTAGAAGTAACGGCAAAAGATGGTGTGGAAACATTCCCGCTAGATGGAGAAGAATTACACTTAGAACTAATATTTGAGAAAAGTGCGAGTGGTGAAGGAGATATGACACCACCAGAAATGAAACCAGAAATAACAGAAATAAAAACAAATGCGATTACAGTAAAATCAAATTGTAGTGATGATGAATCGGGAATAAAACTACAACAATATCGAATTAATAATGGTGAATGGGTAACAGGGAATGAAACATATACATTCACAGGATTAAAAACAGGAGAATATCAAATACAAGTAGAATGTACAAATGGCGAAGATTTAGTAAATACATCAGATAATCTAACAACTAATACAAAACCAATGTCAATGCCAAAAATAGTAATAAATCCAAGTGATGATATATGGGCAAGTGTAAAAACGGCAACAATTACATACTCTAACGAACAAAGTGATTTTGTAAAAGAATATAGCTTAAATGATGGTGAAAGTTGGGAAAAATTAACAAGTGAAACAACAAAGATGATAAACTTTACAGAAGAAGGAAGTATAAAAGCTAAATTAAGTGATGGAGTAAATGAAATAGTAACAGATACTTATCAAATAACAAAAGTAGATAGTAAACCACCAACTACACCAACCATAAGTGGTGGAAGTAATGAATGGACAAAAGATTCAAGAACAATAAAAGTAACAACCGAATCAACATCACTATCAGGAATAAAAAATTATAAATATTGTATAACAAGTAGTGCAAGTCTAACAGGAAAAGAAAATTGGATAGATTTAGGGGCAAATATAAAAGAAGTAACAATATCTACCCAAGGACAAAATTATGTATACTTTAAAGCAGTAAATAATGTAGGAACAGAAAGTGAAGTAAGTAACTCACAAATAGTAAAAGTAGATAAAACAGCGCCAACAGATGTAAGTGTACAAACAAAAAATATAACAAGTAATTCAATAGAAGTAACAGCTACAGGAATAGATAATGAATCAGGAATAAGTAAATATGAATTTAGTAAAGATAATGGTTCTTCATGGATAGATAATGGAAAAAGTAATACATATAATTTTACTGGATTAACAACAGGAGATTATAATATAAAAGTAAGAGTTACAAATAATGTAGGGTTAGTAACAACAAGTGATTCATTTAATATACCAACAAGTGAGATATTAACACCTACTTATAGTATAAATACAACAGGATGGGCAACAGAGAAAACAGTTACAGTAACTTATCCAGAAAGACAATTAAACTTTATATATGAATACTCTATAGATGGTGGAGATGAATGGATAACAGTAGAAAGTGGAACAACAGAAGAAGTTAAATTTACAAAAAACGGAACAATAATCGCAAGAGTAAGAGATGGAGTAAATACAGTAACAGCAGCCAGTTTTACAGTAGATAAAATAGATTCAAGTACACCAACCGCACCAACCATAACAGGAGGAAGTACAAGTTGGACAAGTACAACAAGAACAATAAGTGTAACAAAAGATAGTACTAGTCCATCAGGAATAAAGAATTATGAATATTACATAAGTACATCTGCATCAACTCAAACAGGAGGAACATGGACAAGTTTAGGAAGTGGAGTAAAAAGTGTAGTTATAAATAAACCAGGTACTTATTATATTTACTTTAGAGCGGTAAATAATGTAGGAACAAAAGGAAGTATAAGTAGTCCACAAACAACAAAGATAGATACAACAGCCTCTAGTGCAACACTTGCAGTAACAGGAAAAACAACAAAGAGTGTAAGTTTAAGTGCGACATGTACAGATAATGAATCAGGAATAGCAAAATATGAATTTAGTAAAGATAATGGAACATCATGGACAGCCAATGGAACAACGAAAACATATACATTTACAAATCTTACAACAGGAACATATAACTTTAAAGTAAGATGTACAAATGGAGCGGGTCTTCAAACAACAAGTAGTGCAGTAAGTGGAGCAACTAACGAAATAACAGCGCCAACATATAGTATAGATACAGAAGATTGGGCAACTGAAAAAACTGTCACAGTAACATATCCAGCAAGACAAACAGACTTTGTTTATGAATATTCAATAAATGGAGGAAGTAGCTGGGTAACAGTATCAACTGGGACAACAGTAGATGTTAAGTTTACTTCTAATGGAACAATCATTGCCAGAGTTCGCGATGGAGTAAATACGAAAACAGCTGCAACATATACAGTAAATAAAATAGATACAGATGCCCCAACAGCCCCAACCATAACTGGTGGAAGTACAAGTTGGAGTAGTACAGCCAAAACAATAAGTGTAACAAAAGATAGTACAAGTACATCAGGAATCAAAAATTATGAGTACTACATAAGTACATCTGCATCTTCACAAACAGGAGGTTCATGGATAAGTTTAGGAGCTGGAGTAAAACAAGTATCTATTTCAACAAATGGTGTAAGATACATCTACTTTAGAGCTGTAAATAATGCAGGGACTGCAGGAGCAGTAAGTGCATACCAAACAACAAAAATAGATACAGGGACACCAACCGCTCCAACAATAAGTGGAGGAAGTACAAGTTGGAGTAGTACAGCCAAAACAATAAGTGTAACAAAAGATAGTACAAGTACATCAGGAATAAAGAATTATCAATATTACATAAGTACATCTTCTTCTTCTCAAACAGGAGGTTCATGGATAAGTTTAGGAGCTGGAGTAAAACAAGTATCTATTAGTACCAATGGAACAAGATATATTTACTTTAGAGCTGTAAATAATGCAGGGACTGCAGGAGCAGTAAGTGCATACCAAACAACAAAAATAGATACAGGAATGCCAACCGCTCCAACAATAACTGGAGGAAGTACAACATGGATAAATGGAACACGAACAATAAGTGTATCAGCAGATAGTACAAGTCCATCAGGAATAAAGAATTATCAATATTACATAAGCACTTCAAGTAGTAGTCAAGCTGGAGGAACATGGACAGATCTAAATGCTGGAATAAAACAAGTAACAATTAGTACCAATGGAACAAGATATATTTACTTTAGAGCAGTAAATAATGTAGGAACAATAGGTACAGTAAGTAGTTCTCAAACTACAAGAATAGATACAACAGCTCCAACAGGAGTAAGTGTAGGAAAAGGAACTGTTACAAGTAAAAGTATTCAAGTAACAGCCAATGGAACTGATGGTGAATCAGGAATAACAAAATATGAATTTAGTAAAGATAACGGAAGTAGTTGGACATCTAATGGAACAACAAAAACATATACATTTACAAATCTTACAACAGGTTCATATAATATAAAAGTAAGAGTGACAAATGGATCAGGCCTTACAACAACGAGTAATGTACTTGCAGTTGCCACAATAGAATTAGAAGAACCAACATATAGTGTAAATACAACAGGATGGGCAACAAGCAAGACAGTAACAATTACCTATCCAAAAAGACAAACAGGATATATATATGAGTACTCAACAAATAATGGAAGTAGTTGGGAAACAGTAGAAAGTGGAACAACAGCTCAAGTAAAATTTACAGCTAATGGAACAATAATTGCGAGAGTTCGAGATGGTGTAAATATTAAAACAGCAAGTACATATACAGTAAATAATATTGATACAGGAACGCCAACCGCTCCAATAATAACAGGAGGAAGTACAAGTTGGAGTAGTACAGCTAAAACAATAAGTGTATCAACAGATAGTACAAGTACATCTGGAATCAAAAATTATCAATATTACATAAGTACATCTGCATCAACTCAAACAGGTGGTTCATGGACAAGTTTAGGAGCTGGAGTAAAACAAGTATCTATTAATACAAATGGGACACATTATATTTACTTTAGAGCTGTAAATAATGCAGGAACAGCAGGAAGTATAAGTAGTCCACAAACAACAAAGATAGATACAGGAACACCAACGGCTCCAACAATAACAGGCGGAAGTACAACATGGATAAATGGTAAAAGAACAATAAGTGTAAGTGGAGCAAGTACAAGTATATCAGGGATCAAAAATTATCAATATTACATAAGTACTTCAAGCAGTAGCCAAACTGGTGGAAGTTGGGTAGACTTAGGAAGTGGAGTAACAAGTGTTGATATAACAACAAATGGTACAAGATATATCTATTTTAGAGCTGTAAACAATGCAGGAAAAGCTGGAACAATAAGTGCCGCCCAAACAACAAAGATAGATACAAGTACACCAACGGCTCCAACATTAACAGGAGGAAGTACAACATGGATAAATGGAACACGAACAATAAGTGTATCAACAGAAAGTAGTAGTCCATCAGGAATAAAAAATTATCAATACTATATAAGTACATCTGCATCTTCACAAGCTGGAGGAACATGGACAGATTTAACAGCAGGAACAAAACAAGTAACAATTAGTACCAATGGAACGAGATATATTTACTTTAGAGCAGTAAATAATGTAGGAACAATAGGTACAGTAAGTGCATATCAAACAACAAAGATAGATACAACAGCTTCTAGTGCAACACTTGCAGTAACAGGAAAAACAACAAAGAGTGTAAGTTTAAGTGCGACATGTACTGATAATGAATCAGGAATAACAAAATATGAATTTAGTAAAGATAATGGAAGTAGTTGGACAGCCAATGGAACAACGAAAACATATACATTTACAAATCTTACAACAGGTACATATAACTTTAAAGTAAGATGTACAAATGGATCAGGACTTGTAACAACAAGTAGTGCAGTAAGTGGAGCAACAAATGAAATAACAGCGCCAACCTATAGTATAAATACAACAGGATGGGCAACAAGTAAGACAGTAACTGTAACATATCCAGCAAGACAAACAGACTTTGTTTATGAATATTCAGTAAACGGAAGTTCTACATGGACAACAGTATCAAGTGGAACAACAGTAGATGTTAAATTTACAGCCAATGGAACAATCATTGCGAGAGTTCGAGATGGAGTAAATACCAAAACAGCAAGTACATATACAGTAAGTAATATTGATACAGGAACACCAACCGCACCAACCATAACAGGAGGAAGTACAAGTTGGAGTGCTACAGCAAAAACAATAAGTGTAACAAAAGATAGTACAAGTACATCAGGAATAAAGAATTATCAATATTACATAAGTACATCTGCATCTTCACAAACAGGAGGTTCATGGACAAACTTAGGAAGTGGAGTAAAACAAGTATCTATTAGTACGAATGGAACAAGATATATTTACTTTAGAGCAGTCAATAATGCAGGAACTGCGGGAGCAGTAAGTGCATATCAAACAACAAAAATAGATACAGGAACACCAACGGCTCCAACAATAACTGGAGGAAGTACAAGCTGGAGTGGTTCAGCCAAAACAATAAGTGTATCAACAGCAAGTACAAGTACATCAGGAATTAAAAATTATCAGTACTATATAAGTACATCATCTACTACGCAAACAGGAGGAACATGGACAAGTTTAGGAAGTGGAGTAACAAGTGTATCTATTAGTACAAATGGAACAAGATATATCTATTTTAGAGCAGTCAATAATGCCGGAACTGCTGGTACAATAAGTACAGCACAAACAACAAAGATAGATACAGGAACACCAACAGCTCCTACTATAACAGGTGGAAGTACAACATGGATAAATGGTAATAGAACAATAAGTGTATCTAGTGCAAGTACAAGTCCATCAGGAATAAAGAATTATCAATATTACATAAGTACATCTTCATCTTCACAAACAGGAGGAACATGGACTGATTTAACAAGTGGAACAACTAGTGTAGCTATTAGTACGAATGGAACAAGATATATCTACTTTAGAGCAGTCAACAATGTAGGTAAAGTAGGAGCA
>CALVZI010000005.1 GCA_944372485.1 uncultured Bacilli bacterium | reverse complement strand
AACGAAGTTGAGTTTATCTTTACCCTTGCTTTTAATCTTTTATAAATTACAATACTTTCTCAAACAAAGTTCACCTTTGTTTGTTATCTATATAAAATCGTATACATTTTAACTAATGTTTAACATTATTAAAATTAAATTTTTCTCTTTTTAAACATGCTTTACAAAATATTTCAAACTCACGTTCAGGATACTTAATTTTTCTACTATTTGATATACTAGCATCTATTTTAATCGCACCAATTCGATGACGTGAGTACACACCATTATCTTCTGGAATAAGTCCTTGATATAACATATATGCTTTTTCAAGTAACTTAGGTTGATTTAATAACTTTGATATTTCAATTATTTCTAAAACGTGTTCTTTATGAGTTTGTAAATATCCTCTTTCTATTTTAGCAAGTTCAATATCTAAAACATGATTTAAGAAAGCTGTAATTCTTCCTGTAAAAGATTTTTGTAAAGAGAACTTTTCACATGGTTCAGAAATAATTCTTTGAAAATAATCAGTGCGATTAGACTTTTTATAAAAATCAACTAATTCTTGATAGATTTTGTGATATAAATCTTGATCTCGATCAGTCATCTTATCCCATTCATATTGTTTAAAACGACAAATAAGTTCTAAAAGTTCACTACAATAAGCAAATCGTCCATTATCAACTACAAAGAATGGTTCTTCAATGTACTCTAAATTATTATAATATGTTTTAAATAACTCTTTATTTTGCTTTAAAGCTTCCATACCAAATACTTTAATATATTCTTTAAAGTTATCACTTAATTCATATTCTAATTTATTACGTTTACTTATCCATTCATCATAATCTTTATATTTCATAATATCTAAAAAACGCTTTGTAGTCATAAATCTTTGAAAACCTGTTAAAGATTGAAATAAAAGATTTTGTGTAAATAACTCAGCATTTTTTTGTGATAAACTTTGTAATATTTGACGTTTGTGATATAGTGTTTCATTAATTTCTTTTTGAAGTGAAATTAATGAATTTGTTAAAGTTACTCCATTTTCTAAATATTCATAAATTTTATTTTTAAACATTTGTAATGCTTCATTTAATTCTTTTTCAGTTGGAGTAGCATTCGCATCAATTAATGCCTCTTTTAATCCTTTACTATCAGTCCATAAATAATCTAACATGCTTTCTTCTAAAATACCAGATTTTAGATCATTTAAAAACTTCATTGTTAAAGTATGATCAATTTTATAAGCTCGACAAAATTCTCTAAGCTCTCCTAGTTTAATTTCATTTACTTTAATCATTAGTTACTCCTCCTAGTTCTTATAAATATTATAATACAAATATTTAGAATTTGAAATAAATTTCATATTTTTTTCAAAAAAAAAGTTATAAACTAACTTTTTACTTATTACAATCTGTACAGTTACCACCAGTTATTTTAGCAATCATTCCTGTTAATTTAGCCTTTAAATCTTTAACTTCTTCATCTGTCCAATATTCTTCTGGATCATCTAATCCTTTAGTGTCTAATGAAGTTTCATCATCGAAGCCAACTATTTTTCCCTCATTTACAGCAATTACAGCAGGAACATAAATTCTCTTTTTACCTTCTTCATCGTATTGTAAATAATCATTTAATATTTCAACCATTTTTTGATACTCTTTTGTATTATTTTTACGATCTTCTGATATATTATAATAATATATTTTTTCAACGTGTAAATCTTTAGCTAAATCATTTAAATAAGGTAAATAAGCTTGGCACCAAGGACACTCTGGAAATCCTAAGTAAACTATACCAGTACCATGTTCTAAAATATTAATAATTTCTTCAGCACTACGATAAACAAAAATATTATCTTCCCCTACTAAAGTATATTCACTTGCAAAAGTCTTGCTATCACTTTTTATAGTCTCACTTTTATTAAAGAATAAAAAAGCACCAATAATTAATAAAATAACTAAAATAATAACTGTAATTAATAAAATATTTTTCTTTTTCATAACTACCTCCGAACTAATTATATAATAAAATTTTTACAAAAAAAATAAACGAATTGTTTAAAACCATAAACTTTCCGTTTACCCTACTTTGTACATGAATTATCAAGCTTAATTGGAATATCATAAGTAACAACTTTATTATCAACATTTAATGCATTTACTTTTAAATATAAATTATTACAAGTTTTGCTACCACAATCACAACCATAATTATCAATATTAAATTCTATATTAGTTAGAAGTTCAGATAATGTTTTTGCTTTACTACTATCGTATTTAAAAATTTCATCTATATTACCACATTTAGAAATTTGTTTATCACTCATACCATCTTTTTCATATAAAATACATTCAGCAACAACATATTCACTTTCTTCGTTATCACTATTATAATCTAAATCAGAAATATAAATAGATTTTTTATTATTATCATAAGCAACAACACCTTTGATTGAAAATAAATCATTATCACTAGCTAGTGTACTAAAATTAAATGATGGTTTATTTGTAAAAAGAAATATAGTTATAGAAATAATTACTATTATAATTAAACTACTTAAAATTATTATTTTTTTATTAACTTTTTTCTTTACTTCTTTTTCTTTAAATTTTCCATGAATTATTTCATCAATATCAACGTTAAAAATTTTACTTAATTCTTTAAGCATTTCAATATCAGGTATTCCACGACCGTTTTCCCATTTCGAAATAGCTTGTTTAGTAACTGATAATTTATTTGCAAGATCTGCTTGTGAAAGTGAATTTTTAATTCTTAATTCTTTAATAAATTTTCCAATCTTTTCCCCGCTCATACAACAACTCCAAACTAATTCATATATTTTATTTGCTGATCTAAAATTAAATCATATATTTTTAAATCACTACTATCTAAATTTTCATTATGCATACTTACAGCACTTATTTGATTATTGTCATAAGTTTTATAATAGTATACACCCTTTAATGTATTAATACAACAAGAATAAGTTGTAATATCATACTTTCCATCTTTAGTAAGTGCTTGTCCTCTTACCATCGCAACAGAATCTAAGATGTGAAAGAACTGCGAAACATTACTAAGCTCATCTTTTTCGCTATATGAATTTAGTTTATTAAAAGCTGCTCTAACAAAACGTGAAGCTGGAGAAACATCCCCAGGAAGGCCAATTGCGCCCATACCAACTCCATAAGTTTTTAAATTAATGTCACTGGCAAAACGATTTGAAGAATGTTCTGCCGATAAATTCATATAGTTATTTAAATTTAATTCGTGATAATAAAATGGAGGATTATTAGTTAAAACACCAATTTTATTGTCATATACTTTTAATCCATCTAACATAGGCTCAACAACAATTGATTCATGTGAATCACTTATCATCCAATGAAGTGGAGCATTAGGCATATTTTCACTAAATGGAATATTTACAATATTAATTTTAGATATTACTTCTTTTATTTCACGAACACTACTATATTTACTAAGTAAATAAGGAATTATTTCAAAAGGGCAAAGATTAATCATATTATCTTTTACTTCCCCGTAATAGGCATTACCTGGAAAATTTAGTCCAGCAATAGAAAGTCCCACTTCATTAGTAGCTTCCGCATATAACGGAACATTATTTACAACTGTTGCCATTCCAATTAAAGCTTTAGTTTGAACAAACTCTTCTCCATTCTTTAAAATAAATTTATAATTTCTTGGAGTAATAACTACTTTTTCATCAAAAGAATATTCTAAATCTAAATTTCTTCCAAAATAATTATCACCATTTTTATAACTAATACATGTACACATAAATTATCTCCTATCTAATTTTTTTATAAGTTTATCGTAGTCACTTTTACAAAGCCCTACATCTTCACCAGTTAATCCAATAGTTGGATGAATATTATCAAAATTGTGAAAATCAGAACCAATTGTAATTAATAAATTAAATTCTTTAGCAACTTCACACCACTTTTTAATTTCATTTATTTTATTATGGTTTTTATCTATATAAATATACATAGCTTCAATACCATCAACTGGCATATCAAGAATAAGTTGTTTTATTTCTTCTATATTTACATCATCTTCATATTTATAACAAACAGGATGAGCTAAAACCACTATACCACCTGCACTTCTAATTAACTTAGCAGCTAAAGTAGGTGTAATTGATTCCTTTTTTACATAAGCAGGACAACCTTCATTCATAATTGTTTCAATAAATTTTCCCATATTAGGAATTTCATTAAATTCTTTTAATAACAAACTTTCATTTTCTTTGTTACTAATAATATCACGAGCAATATGTGCTTTGGTAACAATTTCAATTTCACTTAATTTTTGAGTATTTAAAATATAACCTAATTCTTCTAATTTTTGAGCAACATTATTTAAATAATCATGTCTAGCATTTTTTAATGACTTTAATTTATCTTTTAAATTTTTATTATTGATATCTATATTGTAACCTAAAACGTGATAACCAACTTTATTTAACTTAGTTGATATTTCAACACCTGGTATTAATTTTATATGTTTTTCTTTCGCATAAGAAATTAACTTTTCAGTATAGGCATCAACTGTATCATGATCAGTTATAGAAATAGTATTAACTCCAACTTTTAAAGCTTCATCAATTATTTCATATGGACTTAAAAGACCATCAGAACAATTAGTATGAATGTGTAAATCAATTTTATTATTCATGTTTATCACCATTAAAAAAATCTCGTTTATTAAATTTTACAGTCATAAAACGCCACATAGCTCTTCTATTTGTAAGCCAAGCAATCTTAACATTATTTTTCTTGTTTTTAATTACTCTCTTAACTACATATTTAGCAATATCTTCTGGATAATCTCCTAAAATATTATAAATCTTTTTTGTTTTTTCATCTAATTCAATTTTTTCTCCATCCCCTAAAGATGTATTAATAAAATTAGTTATCATAATTCCTGGTGTAATTTTTCCAACTAAAACATTAGTATTTTTTTCTTTAGCTTCATGAGCTAATGCTTCCGTAAAATATGTAATAGCTCTTTTAGTAGTACCATATAAAGATAAACCAGTTATTAAAGCATTATTACTTCCATGTCCTTCAACATTATATATTTGACCACTACCCTGTTTAATCATTTCTTTCATAATTAAATTAGAACACATTATTGTTCCTTTTAAATCGATATCAATTAAACGTTCAATATCACTATTATCTAATTCCCATATAGGCATATTTGGTTGATTAACCCCAGCATTATTAATCCAAATATCAATACTTCCAGTATCTTTTATAGTTATTGAAATTAACTTCTTAACATCTTCTAATTTTGTAATATCAACTTTAAAAGACAAAATCTTACCTTTACCATCTATTTCTTTTAATTTTTCAAAAGCTTCATCTAAACTTTTTTCTGATATATCACATAATACAACATTAAAATTTTTCTTTCTAAATAGTTTTAACATTTCAAAACCAAAACCACGGGCACTACCGGTTATTACAACTGTCTTCATATTCCACCATCCTAATAAAATTATATCACATAAAAATATAATTAAAGAAAAAAATAAGCTTTATAGCTTACTAAAAAAGTTTATTAACCAAAATTATACATTATTAATAATATCATTTAAAGATTTACGAACTTCATCAGCATTATATCTTAAATTAGTATTATGAATTTCCATTTCTGCTTCTTTCAATTTATCATAAATATAATTATCATAATTAGTTGGGTTCGTTCTTGAAGAAACTTCTTTTTTCTTAGAATTAATTTTAATTTTTCTATTTTTTAATATTTTTGAACGCTCCATATTATCAGTCCTTTTTAGTCTTCAAATACATTATCCATTAATTTTTCAATTTTCTTTTTTCTTTCTTCTGTTTCTTTTTTTAAAACTGTTATTTCAACAACATCGCCTTCAGTTGCTCCAGTAAATAATTCTTTTGGTACATTTACCATTTTACCTTTACTAATTTCAACAACAGCAAAGTTTCCCTCAATTCGATCAATTATCACTTTCATACTAACACTCCATCTATTTTTCTTTTGTAATATTAATATTTGTTCCATCACTAGTAGCAACTATAGTTCCATATAAATCTGTTCGATAAACTTGCGCACCAATACTTTCATAACGAGATAATATTGAATCGTATGGATGATTATATTGATTATTTGTCCCAACACTAATAACGGCATATTTTGGTTTTACTTTATTTAAAAATTCAAGACTTGATGATGAATCACTACCATGATGACCAACTTTAATTACATCAGCTTGTACATCACTAGTTATTTCTTCTTCACTAAGTACCTCAGCATCTCCCATAAATAAGAATGAATTATTATAATAATCAATTTTAATTACTGCAGAATAATTATTTAAATTACTATAAGATTCACTATTAGGAGCAATAATGTTTACACTTAAATTATCACTAGAAATAATATTAACATTAGCTTTAGCTACTTTTACTTTCAAATTCTTATTAGAAATAGTATTTAATAAACTTTCATAAGTTTTACTAGTTGAGACAGCTTTAGGCATATATATATTTTCTACACTTATATTATTAATAATATACTCAAGTCCACCAATATGGTCTGTATGAGGATGTGTTCCAACAACATAATCAATATTGTTATAACCTAAATCTGTTATATAATTATATACTTTTTCTTCTTCACTACTTTCGCCTGCATCAATTAACATTACCTCATCATTAGGAAGTTCAATAAATATTGAATCTCCCTGACCAACATCAATAAAATGTACTTTTAAATCTTCTTCACTATTATTTACTATTTGTGTACTTTCTTTTTTATCTACATTTTCATTTTTTATAGATTGTTCATTTGTTTCATTATATGTAACTTTGGTATCAGTTGTACAATTTAATATTTCACCCCCACCAAAGATTAAAGCTAGAGCAACAAACAAACCTATTATAGTATTTTTACTTTTTTTCTTCATATTTCACTACCATTCTATATAACTATTTTTATAAAAATATTTATTTATATTCTAAATTAAGTTCATCAATATATTTTTTTCTCATATTATCTAAAATTGTATTAACGACTTCAAAAGAAATACTTCTTTGATTTTTATTTGTTGTATCAAATAAGTAAAAATTAATTTTTTCTTTTTCAGCAAGACTTTTCATATTTAATAACGAAGTATTATATTCATTTAAATTATCTTCATTTAAAAAACTTCTTTTTTCTAAAGATAAATGAGCAGTATAATCTCGTTTTAAAGCTGTTATACTATCAGTGTATGTAGAAATAACAATATCAATCTTTTCTTTAATTATTGGAACATAATATTCATTATATTCTGTATACTCTTCTTCTTCAATACCTTGTTTTAAATATAATCGATTCATCCAAATTAATCTATCAAATAGTGATCTATCAACCATTATAATATCAGGATGTTTTTTCATACAATCTTCTAATTGATTTAAAACATACTTTGGAATCTCAATATTAATTTGTTTTTTACTTTTATCTTTTAATAATGGATATATTTCATTTTTATATTTTTTAGATGTTGTAAACTCTTCTAATATTTCAACTTTAAAACCTTTCTTTTTAAAAAAGTCATATAAGTTATTTATTAGTGTTGTTTTACCAGTTCTAGGTGTTCCTGTAAATTCTATTATATATGGAATTTTATTCGTTAATACTTTCTTTAATTTATAAATTTCTTCTTTTTTATAATGTATTTTTAATAAACTATTATATTTTTCAATATTTTAATTAAATATAATATTTTTTTCATATTCATCATGCTTATTATTTTCAAAAATATGTTCAATTAATTCTTTTAATCTTTTAAACATTGGTAAGTTTTCATCTTCGTTCATAATTAAACTATTATATACATTAGTATAATACCATTTTTGCTTATCATATCCTCTATTAAATGCTGAAAAGTCATATTGTCCTTTTATTTCAGAAATAATTCGTAAATCTTCTAAATTACTTATTTTATCAGCGCATATTATAGCTTTATGTCGTAAATCTAAAGTTTTTGTCTCCTCAATTGTATGTTTTTTTCTTTCCTCCCAAGATAAACTTTTATCAGGTTCACTTGCTCCCATAACTAAAGAATTAATGTCTTCACCAAAGTTACTTAATATATCTTTGCTAGTATATTTTGTATCTTCTACTACATCGTGTAAATAACCAGCAGCAATAACATTATCATCAAAACCATAACTGTCTAAAATGTTAGCTACATCAATTGGATGAACAATTTTTGCTTTATCTGGATCAGACTTTCTAATTTGCCCTTTATGTGCTTTAATTGCAAACTTTTTTGCTTTTAATTTGATATTCACAAAACAAATTCCTTTCTACTTTCCATTATTTAGATTGATTAACACCATGTAACTTTTCATATTCATCCATTAATTCAGCACGTGTATAAAAATTACAAACACCTTCATCTTGACTAATATATCCAACAATATATTTAGGATCTAAAGTCCAAGTATCATCAACATAACCGCATAAATCATTTTCATGTCCATCTTTTATATTTAATTCTTTATCTACATATTTTGATGGCATAGCGATTATAAAACCACCTCTTGAACCTTTATATGGAGCTTTTGAAAATTGAACTGCTTGTAAAATATTATTTAATGGTGATATATTTAAATATAATGGATTTTTACCATCTGGAACAGGAGCACCTGTGTGTCCTGTTAAATAAATACCTTTCGAACAAATATTATATACTAATCCATCATTAAACACATCATTAGGATCTATAGTTACAGCACCCCCAACACGGTGAATACCAATTTGATAATTTTCATCTTCTATTAATGATTCAAGAAAATTACCTAGTTCTGAACTCATAAATCCTTTTTTATCCCATTCTTCAAACAACTTATATTCAAATTCTAATTTACTAGAATCACAACTCTTCATTGCTGCATCTAAAACTTTAGAAATAGCATCTTTACCATACTTAGAATTAAATAAACTAAAATTATTACTATTTTGATTTTGTATTTCTTTAATTTTTTCCATAATTAATTTAATTTTTTGTAACTCTTTTGCTTTTTTTGTAAATGGTATCACAATTATCAACTCCTTATCATATAGCTAATAAAATTATATCATATTTTAATATATATAAGTATTATTTTTTCATTTCTTTACATATTAAAAATAGAAAGGATTAAACTATGTTTAGAAAAAATATTAATAATGATATAAGTGATGAAGAATATAATAAATATTTTCTAGATTTTGAACATCAAATTGATTCATATTTAATAAATGAAGTTATTCCAGGAGTTTGTTCTTATATAATAAGTTATGGTTATAATAATGATATTTTATATTATGATTCATTTGATAATCATATATCTTATGGGATATCTTTATTTAATATTAATATTAAAGATATAAATATTATTAAAGATAAAGTTAAAGAAATTTTAGAAAATAAATATAATCTTATAGTTATATCAACTAACCCTTTAGACTTCACAAAAAAAGCTTAAGAAAATTAAGCTTTTTTAATTTAATGAAATGGTTATAGTAACATCACCATCACCTAAAATATCTTTTAATTCTTGACTACTAATATTGTCAATCTTACCTAATTTAGTAAAGTTCCAAGAATTTTTATCATAATAAATTGTAATCATACTACCTTGATATAGAATAATATCTCCAGGTGATGTTGTAATATATTTATCATTTCTTGGTAAACTAAATCCAAGTGGTCCTACTTTTTCAAAGTTACCATAATCTTCCGTATCTATTGTTATATCTCCATCTTTTAATTTTTCAATTAAAGCTCTTGAAGACGAATTATCAACTAATGTTGCACTAAGAACTTTATCATTAACAGTTATGTTTATATTCATATTTTCACCATTACTTTCACTATTTTCTAAAGAATTATTATTTGTTTGTTCTTGAATAAAACTATCATTAGTTTTATTATTAATAATAAAATAAATTAAAAGGACTAAACATACAAATAATAAAATTAAAATAAAAGTTATTTTATTCATACAAAAACTATAACTTATTATATTCTAAATCAGTAACTGGTTCTAACCATTCATTAGATGTTTGTGTACCTGGTACTTCAACAGAAATATGACTAAACCAAGAATCTTTTTTAGCTCCATGCCAATGTTTTACATTAGGTTTTATAACAATAACCATTCCTGGTTCTAAAGATACTGGTTCTTTTCCTTCTTCTTGATACCAACCAGATCCAGCTACACATATTAACATTTGTCCTCCACCACTTAAAGCATGATGTATGTGCCAATTATTGCGACATCCTGGTTCAAATGTAACATTAGCCATAAATATAGGACTTTCTTTAGAATCAACTAATGGATTTAAATAAGAATTACCAATAAAATATTTTGCATAAGCATCATTAGGATTACCTATTCCAAAAACATTCTTTTTATCAAACTCTTCTTTATTCATTTTCATATACCTCCTTTGCCATATTAAATACTGCCCAAGCATTAGGCCATCCAGCATAAAAAGCAACATGAGTTATTATTTCAGCAAATTCTTCTTTGCTTACACCATTATTTTTAGCATTTATAATGTGATATTTTAAACTACTATCTAATATTCCTTTACTCATAAGAGCAACTACAGTTATAATAGATCTAGTTTTCAAATCTAATTTATCATCTCTAGACCAAACTTCTCCAAATAGTACATCATCATTAAGTTCAGCAAATTTAGGTGCGAAAGTACCTAAAGAATCGCGTCCTGCAGTTTGTTTTTTCATATCATCCCTCTTTCTAATTATTGACAACAAATATATTCTTTGTTAATATTATTTTAATACCTAAAGCTTACTTTAGGTCAAGAACTTTGAGGTGATTTATGTATAATATTGGTGAAGTTGCAAAAATGCTTAACATTTCTATATCAACATTAAGATATTATGATAAAGAAGGTTTATTGTTAGATTTAGAAAGAGATAAATCAGGAATTAGAAAATTTAGTGATAAAAATATTCAAGCTTTAAAAGTAATTGAATGTTTAAAAAAATCTGGTTTACAAATAAAAGAAATTAAAGAATTTATGTATTGGTGTTCACTTGGTGATCAAACTATAATAAATAGAAAAAATATGTTTTTTAAACAACGAGAAAATGTTATAAAACAAATTAAAGAATTAGAAAGTACTTTAAATATGCTTAATTATAAATGTTGGTATTACACTAAAGCACTTGAAGATGGTACAGAAAAAAGAGTTAAAAATATAACTCTTAATGATATTCCAGATGAAATAAAGAAATATTATATTGAAGCACATAAGTAATATGTGTTTTTTTAATATAATCCCCACTCAGCAAATTTTTCAAAACCACCAATTTTATTTATATATTCTCTTGCTTCTTCAACAATCATAGAATATTCTTTACCATCTACTAATTCATCACCAATAGCACAACTTAATTTAACAACTTTACCTAATTCTTGTGCTTTTTTAAAAACATAAATGTTTATTGAAACATCAGCTTTGGTTAAATCTTTTCCATGTAATCCACCACCAGTTACACTATCAGCCATATCAGAACCTAGCTTTCTATTAGTAGCGCCTGTATCAACGTTTGTTCCACCGGTCCAATATCCAAGTGGATTAATAATTGCATTAGGATATAACTTTCTTAAATCATCTTCTAAAGCATTACTTTGACATATAATTAATTTATCACCATCTAATATATATTTACCATCAGATTTATAAATATCATATATATCATGAGCTATTTTAGATAACTTAATATCTTCTTCTTTTAATGGAACACCTTTAAATATTCCATTATCACCACATCTAATTTTTCCTACTTGGTTGCTTGCTAGAGAAGGATCTTGTTTTACAACTACTAAATCAAGTTTTAAATCACCACCAATTCTTTTTACAATTTTATCAACCTCTTCTTCTTCAAAAGAAACACTTGATTCACATATAATATGACATACTCCATGTCCTATTAATACTTCAACAGCTATTTTAGGATTTTCATCTTTTAAATAAGCTAAATCAACAATTGCTCCAGCAATTCTATCTGCCACCTTATCCGGATGACTCGGATTCACTTTTTCAATCATTCTATCCCTCGTTTCTAAACATCCTACAAAAAAACACCCAAGATAACTTGAGTGAAAAAAAGTTATCTTATCGTTCTAGCTTTACCACCTAATTTAATAGGTTGGTGTGACTTCATTGGGCTAGTCCCTCCATCACTCTTTATAAGATGTCACTAATATTATATTCTTTTTATTATTCTAAAGCAATAATTTTAATATAATTAATTTTTTATTTACATTGCTGAATATCCACCATCAATATATAATTGGGCACCAGTAACAAATTTAGATTCATCACTAGCTAGATATAAACATCCATAAGCAACATCAATTGGCTCACCAGCATGTCCAATTGGATGTTTTTCACTCATAAGTTTATTATAAGCTTCTAATCCGCCTTCCATTCTTGAACCTAATTCTTTTACAAGTGGAGTCATAATAGTTCCTGGATGAATTGAATTAACTCTAATATTATCTTTAGCATAA
>CALVZI010000004.1 GCA_944372485.1 uncultured Bacilli bacterium | reverse complement strand
AATATATCATGAAAGTAAAAAAGATAAAAATTTTGTTGTATAAAATAATATCGTTCAAAATTTTATTGAATTAAATAGAGATTTAAATGATTCATTAGTTTTATTTACTTTTTGGGTAAATAAATATGTAAAATATTTAATAGGATACAAAAATACATTAATTGATACAAAAATTGAAGACTATATTTTAAATAATTCAAACAGAAACAGTAATGAATATTATAAAAACTTTTTCTATTTTTTATACAACAGCAATTCTAATGAATATAATGTTTTATTGCAAAAATACCAAAGTTTAAATAATTCAATAAAACAATTATATGAATTAAAAGATATATGTATTAATTTAATTTTAAAATTAGAAAAACTTAGAAAAGAAACTAACAATTTAAAAATAATAATTAATAAAGGTAAACAAATACTTTATTATAACAATCCTAAAACTTCTATTTTTGCAAGTTTTCACATTAAAAATGAGACGATAAATGAAAATTACTTAAGAAATATTGAAACTACTAATAAACACATTGAACATCAATCAATTCCAAGTAAATCTAAAAAACTAAAAAATGTTGTAAAACGAACTAATTAAGTTCGCTTTTTTTTATTATATAAGTTTTATTCTTCTTATAAAAAGCATAAAATACATCACTTAAATTAATTTTGTTTTTATTTAAAACATCTATTAACCACTTTTCATTTTTGTTTAATTCTTTTAGTACGGCATAATCAACAGTACCATCAACAATTAATGGAAGTGGATAATCAGAACAATTTTCAAATACCGAAAGTTTTCCGTTATTTTCTAAAACAGCATAATCTACTTCTTCAATGCTTTTAATTTGTTGTTCACGTAATTGTGAAAGTAAATCATCTAAACTATATCTAATTTTACTCATATTTTTAAATTGTAATTTTCCTTTTTTAATTATTACTACGGGTTTTCCATCTAAAAGATTACGAATACTATTACTTTTTAAAGCAATAAAACTAAGCATTACTTGAATTAAAACTAAAGTTACAATTGGAACAATCGAAAGCATAATTGAAGAATCTAGATTTTCAATTGACATAGCAGCTAATTCAGCAATTAATATTGATACAATTAAATCAATTATTCCTAGCTTTCCAACTTCTTTTTTACCCATAATACGATATACTAAAATAATTAAAAAATACAGAAAAAAAGTTTTTAAAATAATTGTTATATACATTAAAATCACCTATTATATATTGAACACTATTCTATTTTTTATACAAATACATAAATTTAATTAGGAGGAATTTTATGAATATAATTTATATAAAAAATTTTAGTAAAAGTTTATCAATTAGTATTTTATTATTTTTAATTCTAACATTAGTAGTTACTACTTTTAATTATTTTAATCTATTATCAATTAATGGTATAAATATAAGTAAAATAATTATTCCAATCATATCAGTATTATCTGGTAGTTTCTATATGGGTACTAAAGTTAAAAATAAAGGTTGGTTAGAAGGAATAAAGTTAAGTTCATTAATAATTTTAATCTTACTTATTATAGATTTATTGGTATTTAAAAATAGTTTTGAAATAAAAAATTTAATTTACTATATCATTATATTAGTAAGTAGTATGGTTGGAAGTATGATTGGAATAAACAAAAAAAAGAAAAATTAATTATTTTTCTTTTTTATATGTAAGTTTTTGTTGTTGATCAATTAGTTTTAATAATGTATTTGCTTCTTTAAAATTACATGATTCTAAATAATTTTCATTATATACAGGTTCTAAAAATGAACCATTAAGCTCATATTCATTTGATAAATATTTAATTTTTTGATTTGGTAACACCTTTAAAGTACTTGTTGGTACATGACCTTTTGTATCTATAACAAATCCATCTTCATCTAATATTTCGTGATAAATATCAATAGATAACATTTTTTTAGAAACAACATCAAGATCAACATTATATACAGCTGATAAATATTCTTCAAAAGCATTTACAATTATTTCAAACTTGTTTATTATATCTAAATTTGGACTAGTATTCTTTTTTAGAGACAATAATTCATTTAAATATCCTTTAAAGAAATATATAGCATCTTCCATTGCAATATTATTTTCATCAATAAATAAAGCTAAATTTTTACAATAATATTTCAATAATTGAACATATAAATCTTCTGTTAACGTTTCTTCACGACCTATAGTTAGATAACTATTAGGGTAAACATTTAAAATTGAAAATAATCGATAAACATCATATTTTTCTTCCTTTGTTTTAGCATCAAAGAAATTATATATATCACTTAAATCATTCATAACTAATGAATCGTGAAAATAATTAATATCAATATCTTTATCGAATATTCCAATATCTCTTGTTAAATTATATAAATTGCGTTCTTTCTCATAAGCAACTGGATATAAATTATATTCCTCAGCATCAGCTTCCCAAAGTGTTTTGTTATTTAAACAAATTCTTTTCTCACCTTTTTTACAAGAACATGTATTTTGTGTAACATGGTTCATTTCGTGAGCAATTGTTTCGTTTATTATATTATCAACTTCTATACCAATAGCCTCCTTATCAACATCACTATATTGATAAATGTTTTTTACAGTATTAGAAATATTATCTTTATATATTTTAATTGTATTAGTTTCCTTTTCGTATTCACCACTTATCAACTGATAACTGCTTTCATCAGCATATGAACTTTCAACTATTTTTAGATCTTTTAGCAAGTGAAAAAAACTATCACGCTTCAACATTGGGCAATTATCCCAACTATTTTCTATAGCAATAGCAATCGAAGATATATATATATCATCAATAACTTCACAATCTTTAGATAATTGTGCATTTTTAGTGTTTTTAATAATATTTTCAGCTATTGCAGTTGGTGTAGTGCTATAATAATCTGTAAAATATTGATTACAATCATAATATTCTTCCTCTGCATTAAATTGTTTATAATTATATATAGATTCATAAAATTTATCATTTTCATCACTCATTTTAATATCATCTAGAGTATTATAAAAATCTTTAATTGCTAATTCTTCTTCACTAAAATTTTTTTTGCATGAATATCCACTAATTAAAAGTGTCAAAACTAATCCACTATTTATAATTAATTTCTTTTTGTTTTTCATTTTAAACTTTTTCATTCTTTTACCTCATAATAATTATTTATTATTATATTTACTTATAAAGTTATTTTTAAATTCTAAATAATTATCTTCTTTTATACTTTCTCTAATATCTTCTGTTAATTTAATTAAAAATCTTAAATTATGAATTGATAACAATCTTTGACCGAATGTTTCATTTGCAACAATCAAATGTCTAATGTAGGCTTTAGAATAATGTTTACATGCGTAACAATCACATTCTTCTTCAATAGGACTAAAATCTTCTTTAAATTTTGCATTTTTTAAATTTATTTTCCCATTTCTAGTAAATGCATTTCCATGTCGAGCAATTCTAGTTGGTAAAACGCAGTCAAACATATCAACTCCTCGTTCTACACCTTCTAAAATATCAATAGGATCACCAACACCCATTAAATATCTAGGTTTGTCTTCAGGAAGATATTTAATTGCATCATCAATCATTTTATACATTGTTTTTTTATCTTCGCCAACACTAGTTCCACCAATACTGTAACCATCAAAATCTAATTTTACAGTTTCTTTAGCACTCCATTCTCTTAAATCAGCATATTCTCCACCTTGAACAATACCAAATAAAGATTGATTTTCATTTTTATGTGCTTCTTTACCACGTTTAGCCCATCGTAAAGTACGTTCTGTACTTTTTTTAGCATAATCGTAATCAGCTGGATAAGGAATACATTCATCAAAGCTCATTGCAATATCACTATCTAGTTTATTTTGTATCTCAATAGATTTTTCAGGTGTTAAAAATAATTTTTCACCATTAATATGGCTTTTAAAAATAACCCCTTCTTCACTAATATTTTTTTTATCAGCTAAACTAAAAACTTGAAATCCCCCACTATCTGTCAAAATTGGTCCATCATAATTCATAAATTTGTGTAAACCACCAGCTCTATCAACAATATCTTCGCCTGGTCTTAACCATAAATGGTATGTATTTGAAAGAATTACACCACTATTAATAGCTTTCAACTCTTCCGGACTTAAAGTTTTAACTGTTGCTTGAGTACCTACTGGCATAAACATTGGTGTTTTAACTGTACCATAATTTGTATGTATTAAACCAAGTCTTGCTTTTGTATCTTTTTCACCCTTAATTTTCTCATATTTTATTTTCATTTTATTCTCCTTTTCTCCCCCTGATAAACCACAATATGATATCATAAAAATGATTAAAATGCAAAAAGTTTTATAAAAAAATAGAAAATATAATAATTTTCTATTTAATCCCCATTTGTATTAATAACCTTTTTTGTATAACTTAAAGCTTCTTGCCATATTTTTTTAGGAATATAGTCTAAAGATGTGTCATATCCATTATTTTTAGCTATATTATTCATCACTTGAATAAATACAGTAGAATATGGTAATCCTTGCTCCAATGTATTAATTATAACTTGATCCCAGCAACATGTAATTCCAGATAACAAGCTATTTTTTACATCGCAAATTACGGAATCAACATCATAATTAACAATATATTCTTCTACTTCAACTAATTTTCCAAAATTTATTATTGAATATGTAGCTCCAACACGGCCATCATTGTTTAATCCAATAGAACCAGGATTAACATATAAAATACCATTATCATACATAGATGATTGAATATGTGTATGACCAGTTATAATAATATCTGCATCACTAGAGTCAGATAACATATGACTTAGTGAAATAGTTAAATTATTAATAGAAAATACTTGTTGCGTCTTTAATTGACTAATAAAATCAATATTAGTTTTAAATAATTGGTAATACGTAAGTAAAAAACTTTCTTCATTACTACCAATTATATAATTCACTTCATGATTTGAATATTTTAAAATTTCATCTTCTCTATTACCCTTTACTATATAACATTCATACTTACTACTTATTTCGTTAACTAAACTAATTACTTCGTTAGCTCTTAAAATATCAGTTATATAATCACCACAAAAAATAAAACCATTTACTTCTTTTTTTATAGCATCTTCATAACAAGCTTTAAAAGCTTCGATATTCCCATGAATATCAGAAAAACATGCATATTTCATACTTTACCCCTATTTAACTCTTTCTATTTTTTCTAATATATAATCATTTCCTTTTTTACTAAATGTATATTCATAATTGTGTAGATGTTTATAATTATAAAATGCAAACTCGCTTAATGTACTAACTGTATCAACATAAGTTAAATCATTTTCTTCCAAAGAATCATAAACATTATAAATTATTCTACTATCTTCACTTTTTTCAGGAACAAGATATGCCATTTCTTCCACAAAAGTTACCTTATCATCTTCTTTTTCTGCCTTAACTAATCTTGTTTTAATAATGGACATATTATTTGAGCGACAATCAGTTTGTCCTTCTGCATAATAATAATCTTCACTAGAATTATACTTAATTACACCATAATCACAAAAATAAGCTTTGTTCTCATCTATACCAGTGTTACTAAAATTATCGTTATTTGCAAAAAGTTTGTTAACTGTATCTTTAATTACTTTTCCTTCAACTTTTAATGGCTCGTTATTTCCTTCTTCATATGCTAAAGTTTTATTTAAAAACAATTCATTTAAAGCAGTTAAAACTTTAACTTCAGAACTAATTTTATCGCTTGTAAAGGAATCCTCACGATAATAATAACCATATAAATCATCTAATATTCTTAATGAATTATCATTGACAGAATTTGTTAAAAAATTATAACGATTATATAATTTTTGAATTAAAGGATCAGTAACTGATACTTCATTTGTTTCTTCTAATTTATTATTATTACCAACATAATATTTATAAATAAAATATCCACCAACAACTAATATTAATAATACTAAAACAATTAATATTTTTGGAAAATTTACTTTGTTAATATCTTCTTCATAAAAATTATATTCTTCTTCCATAATAACCTCCTGTATTATTACAATTATATCATGGATGATAAAAAAAAACTAGTATTTAAGAACAAAAGTCAAATAAATTTGACTGCATCTAATCTCACGATTAGATATTTCTCCTTCATCGGTGGCTTACGCTTTTTCCTCCAGAGACTAATTTCCGATAGTCGCTACCGTACTTGTACATTTCGCAGTGAAATTTTTTGATGTTTGTTCATCCGATTAACTTTA
>CALVZI010000003.1 GCA_944372485.1 uncultured Bacilli bacterium | reverse complement strand
ATAAATGCTTAAGCGTTTATGCCGAGAAATACTTGAACTTTTTTCTTTTAAAATATAATAAATAAGTAACAAAATGGACTTTTGCAAAAGTCCTTTTGTTGTTACTATCCCTACTTTAAGTCTTTATTAGTTTGTTTATCATAAATATATATTAGAGGTGATTTCATGGGGAAAAAGAATGAACCCTTAAAAGCATTTAGTATTAATAAGCCTAGTAAGAAAGAAGCTAAAAAGAAAATTAAAGAGTTGAGTGAATATTTATCTAAAAATTGGTATACACCACTAGAAAAGCAATCAAATGAATGATTGCTTTTTCTTTTAAATTATAGTGATTACAAAACATAATACCTTTTGCCATTTGGTGGACCATCTGGTGAACTTGGAGCAGCTTTACAATATTTAAGTCAAAGATATACTATGCCTGATGATCGTGGGCGCGCTTTATTAACTGATATTGGAACAGAAGAATTAGGACATATTGAAATGATTTGTTCAATGATATATCAATTAACTAAAGATGCAAGTATTGAAGAACTAGAAAAAGCTGGACTTGGAACAAATTATGCTCAACTAGGAAGAAGTATATTCCCAAGTGATAGTAATGGTGTTCCATTTACAGCAACCTATATAAAAATAAATGGTGATTGTATAACTAACTTAGAAAGCAACATGGCAGCAGAACAAAACGCTCGTACGACTTATGAACAGTTAATGGATTTAACAAATGATCCTGATGTTTTAGGACCATTATCATTCTTACGTCAAAGAGAAATAATTCATTATCAAAGATTTAAAGAACTAAGAGATTATTATTTAAAAATTAAAATAAATAAACAACCAAAAAGATATTAATTATCTTTTTTTTGCATAATTTTTTTATTATTTTTAATATTAATAATAGAAACTATTATATTCGAGGTGACATATGAAAAAAATTATTATATTATTATTAACTATTCTATGCTGTAGTTGTACTTATAAAGATACGACAATTAAAGAAAATAATATTTTAGAGATTACATATAACAATTTAACAGTAAGTCCTCATAACTATAAAGAAATAACAAATTTATTTAATGAACTTGATTTATCAAAACGTAAACAAAATGTTGAATATAATAAAGAATTAATAGTTAAACTTAAAGATAAAGCTTATATGGTAACTTTTTCGAACGATAATAACTATTTAAAATTAAAGACTGATAATAATACATACTATAGTAGTGGTAAAAAAGTTGAAAAATTAAAAAAATATTTAGATCAATTATTTGTTTTATATGAAGATGAAAAGTTTTATAAATTTGAAATTGTAGATAATATTGATGATAAAGAAGAAAGTGAAATTATTGATATTGAAGATAGTGATAAATATATAAAAATTACATTTAATAATTATATTACTGATTTTATGGTCCATAGTGGGACCTATCAAGATAATACTTTTTCTGATCAAAGTTTATTGTATCAAAATGGTTATTTAAAAAAAAATAGTATTATTTATATAAAAAAAAGAATCAATTATGATCCTATAAAAATTAGTTTTGTAAATCAATATGGTACAAAATTTTCGGTTGTACCTTTATTAAATGAGCAAAACAAAGTAATTTTTAAAACTAATAAAGAACACAATTAATGTTCTTTTATTTTTTAGTATTAATTTTATAATAATAGTTTAAAATATCATCATCAAAATTTACTATTTTACCTGATGGTAACATTAACATACGATCTATTCCTATTTCTTTAACAAAACTTGGATTATGACTTACTAATATTATTGTTCCTTCATAGTTTTTAAAGTTTTCTCCAATTATTCTTTGAGTTTCTGGATCTAAATGGTTTGTTGGTTCATCTAATAAAAGTAAATTTGCTTTTTCTAACATTACTTTACAAAGTGAAACACGAGCTTTTTCTCCTGGTGAAAGATATTTAACTTGTTTAAAAACTTCATCGCCATAAAACAAAAAACTACCTAATATAGTTCTTAATTCCTTTTCACTATATTCACCATTATCTACATTTAATAGTATATTTTTTTCTAAATCTAAGTTTTCTTGTTCCTGGGCATAATAAGCAATATCTGTTTTATTTCCAAATTTTATACTGCCATCCTTAGTTTCTAAAATACCCATTATTAATTTTAATAAAGTACTCTTACCTACCCCATTTTCTCCTACAATTAAAAATCTTTCATGATTATTTACAACAAATGATAGATTATTAATTATTAAATCTTTATTATTATATGAAAAGTCTATATTATTTACTGTTAATGGAATTTTAGAACCAACTCGCTTTGGTTTTATATTTAATTTAACTTTTTTATATGTCTTATCTCTTTCTATATGATTTTTTAACATTTTATTTAACTGTTTTTCTCTACTTTGAGCCATTCTTTTTCTTTTACCACTAGAATTTGAATATAAAAGAACAATATCACGTAATTTTTTTTCTTCTTTTTCTTGTTTTTGAATTAATTTTTCTTTAGCTTCAGCTAAAGCTTTTGATTTTTTTAAATATGTTGTATAGTTTCCTTCAAACATAGTTATTTTTTTAGTAAGTTTATTTAAATGTAAAGTATGATCAGTTATTTTATCGAGGAAATCAACATCATGCGATATAATTAAAACCATACCTTTATATCTTTTTAAATAATTAATAACATAATCTCTAGTATCAACGTCTAAATGATTGGTTGGTTCATCTAACAGTAATATTTCTGGTTTAGAGTATAGTAAATGAGCAAAAGCAATTTTAGATTTTTGTCCACCACTTAAATTAACAAGTTTCATATCTAATAAGTCACCATCAATATGCATATTATCTAAAAGTTCAAATAAAATACTTTCAGCTTTATAATAATCATAGTATTCAAGTTTTGCTTGTGTATTTGCGATAGCTTTCATAATTTTATTTTGTTCTTTATCTGATGCAATGGCAACTTTTTCATATAGGGTAGCTAATTTATCTTCTAATTCTTTAATTGGTCTAGCACTCATTAGATAATCAAATACAGTAACATCTTTATTATCTAAAATAATTTCTTGAGGTAAATAACCAATTCTTTTGTTATTAGTAATGACAATTTTACCACTATTTAATTCTTGATAACCTAAAATAACTTTAAATAAAGTTGTTTTTCCAGCTCCATTTACACCAACAATTCCAACTTTATCATTATCATTTATAAAGAAAGATGTATCTTCAAATATTTGTTCTACTCCAAAATTTAAATTTAAATTTTCCCCACGCATAATATCATTCCTTTGTTACAATATTTTAACATAAAAGTTGTATAAAAAAAAGGGATTTTATACCCCTACACTTTTTGTTTCTGGTAATGTTGATGCACCATCAATAACAAATTCACTTCCCGTAATATAATTTGAAGCATCACTAGCTAAAAAGGCAGCAAGATTTCCAAGTTCTTCAATAGTTCCTAAACGTCCCATTGGAATACCATCAGCTATACCTTTAATAACATTATCTGGATTAGTTGCATCAGTATCTTTAGCAATACCTTCAACCATAGGTGTCATTATATATCCTGGTAAGATAGCATTAACATTTATTCCATATTCTACACCTTCCATAGCTAATCCTTTAGTAAACCCAATTAAAGCAGCTTTTGTAGTAGCATAAGCAACTTCTCCAGCATCAGCTACTTTTGGACCTGTAACACTTGATAAGTTAACAATTTTACCATATTTTTGCTTCATCATATATGGATAAACTGCTTGAGTAATATTCCATGTACCTTTAATATTAACATCAATGTGGAAATCACGAACGCTAGTAGGCATTTCATCAAATCTAACTAATTTAGCAACACCAGCATTATTAACTAAAATATCAATTCGTTCATATTTAGCAATTACCTCAGCAATAACTTTATCCACATTTTCACGATTAGTAATATCAACATTATAACCAACTACATCATTATATTCTTGTTTTAAATTGTTAACTGTTTCATTTAAACATTTTGCCTTATCAACAATAATAACTTTGGCTCCTAATTTTAAAAATACTTTAACGATTCCTAAACCATTACCCATAGCTCCACCAGTAACAATTGCAATTTTACCATTTAAATTCATTTTATCATCCCCTATTTTTCCATTTTAATTATAACATTTTAATAAATATATGTAAATTGTGAAATGATTTTTTAAAATTATCTATTTAATATGTTACTTTTTTTATTGAAATATAATGTTATTATTTATTGTAAAGGCAAAGTAAAAAAGAACCTTAGTTCTTTTTAGCATCATATTTTTTTCTTTCGCTTGTATTTAAAATTCTTTTACGCATACGGAAGTTTTCTGGTGTAACTTCTACTAATTCATCAGAATTAATATAATCTAAACAATATTCTAGAGTAAGTAATCTTGGTCTTTTTAAAACTACTGTATGATCACTACCACTTGCACGTGTATTTGTTAATTTTTTACCTTTAACAACATTTACGGCTAAATCATTATCATGACTATGTTCACCAACTATCATACCTTCATATACTTCAGTACCTGGAGTAATAAACATTACACCACGATCTTCAAGTTGTCCTAAAGCATAAGCAGTTGCTTTTCCATTTTCCATAGAAACTAATACACCTAACTTACGTTCTCCAACTTTATTACTTGCCATTGGTTGGTATTCTTTAAATGTATGATTAATCATTCCATAACCTTTAGTCATAGTCATAAACTCTGTCATAAATCCAATTAAACCACGTGATGGAACTGTATATTGTAATCTAACTTGATTTTCAATATGTTCCATATTTTCCATTTGACCTTCACGAAGACCTAAAGCTTCAATAACATTTCCAACATATTCTTCAGGAACATCAATTTGAACATCTTCGAATGGTTCACATTTTACACCATCTATTTCTTTAATAATAACTTCTGGTTTTGATACTTGTAATTCAAATCCTTCACGACGCATATTTTCTATTAATATAGATAGATGAAGTTCTCCACGACCAGAAACAATAAATGATTCACTATCATTTGGTTTAAATTTTAATGAAACATCTTTTTCAGATTCTTTTTGTAAACGTTCTTCTATTTTTCTAGCAGTTAAAATTTTTCCTTCACGACCTACAAATGGAGATGTATTAACACCAAATGTCATTTGTAAAGTTGGTTCATCAATACGAAGATGTGGTAAAGCTTCTTCTTGCCCAACAGTACAAATAGTTTCTCCAACACTTATATCAGGAAGTCCAGCAATTGCAACGATATCTCCAGCTTCAGCTTCTTCAACTTCAATCTTTTTAAGTCCTAAGTACCCAAATATTTTTTGAATACGGAATTGTTTGATACTACCATCTAAACGAACACAAGATACCATTTCATTTACTTTAACTTTTCCACGTTTTACAACACCAATACCAATTCTTCCAACAAAATCATTATAATCTAATAAAGCTGGTTGAAATTGGAAAGCTCCATCTAAAGATACTTTTGGTGCTGGAATTTCATTAATAATCATATCTAAGATTGGATCCATTGTTTCTTTTTGTGTCGCAATATCTGGGCTTAAGCTTGAAGTCCCAGATAAAGCTGATGCATAAACAACTGGAAATTCTAATTGATCTTCATCAGCACCAAGTTCAATAAATAAATCTAATACTTCATCAACTACTTGAGCTGGACGAGCTGTAGGTTTATCAATTTTATTAACAACAACAATTGGTGTAACACCTGCTTCTAAAGCTTTCTTTAATACAAATCTTGTTTGTGGCATAGTTCCTTCGTATGCATCAACAACTAAAAGTACACCATCCACCATATTCATAATACGCTCTACTTCTCCACCGAAGTCAGCATGTCCAGGAGTATCTAAGATATTAATACGACATCCCTTATAATCAATAGCTGTTGTCTTAGCTAAAATGGTAATTCCACGTTCCTTTTCAATATCATTAGAATCCATTACTCTTTCTTCAACTTGTTCATTATCTCTAAATGTTCCTGACATTTTTAGTAGTTTATCTACTAATGTTGTTTTTCCATGGTCAACATGCGCAATAATTGCAATATTTCTTATATTTTTCATAAAAACACTTCCTTCAAAAAAACACTTTGTAAATTATATCACAAAGCATTTTTTATGTAAAGTTGAAACTTAAATAATAACTAATTTTGTACCATTTCTTATGTCAGTATCACGTAAAGTAATATTTGGTTCATATTTTTTACCATTAATTCTATTAAACATACAACAATTATTATTAATAACATCAATGTTACCATTCAACTCACAAATAACTTTACTTAGTAATAATAATATATTTCCAATTTTTTTATTTGCTGGTAACCATACTGAATATACTTTTTCTACACTAGGTACAAAAATTTCTACTAAAACCTTATTCTTCAGAATCATCACGTTCCTTATCTACTACATATCTAATTAGTGTATGTTTTCCTTGATTAATAGCAAATGCCATATAATTAAATTCCTCACGTCTTTCATCAAGTTCAATATTATTAACTTTAATAGAATTTTGAGATCCAATTTCATTACCTAACCAAATACCATTACTATTATCAACATTAGAATACCAACGTTTTGTTTCAATCTCACGATACATAATATAACTATCAGCAATTATAAATAAGTTGTTATTACAAGTTTTAATTTGATTAAATACTGTATCAATAAATTCCTGAACATCTGCACTTATACGTTTATTAATTGACCCAATTCCATTAAATATAAATACTGTAAATTTATCTGCGTTTTCATCTTTTTCTAATTCAAGATAAACTTGTTGAATAACAGTATCAAAATCTTTATTATAGACTGAAATTTTATCATCATCTATTACAAAATTTCCTGTAAAATCAATTACCCTAACTTTAACTTTTGGAATACTTGCATAAATTTTAGCAATACCATATAAGAAATTAATTTCGTGTTCTAAGTCAGAAGCAATAACTGGTGTAATATGTTTTTCATTAAAATTATAATACTTTGTTTTAAAATTACTTTTTTTAACTCCTATTGGAATATTATTGATGTTAACAGTATTATCAAGTAGCTTATCCCATAATACTACTCTTGGTAAAGTTGGTATATTTGGAGCAGAATTTGGGTACATTTTTTGTAATTGTATTCCCAAATTTCTAATAACTGAGTTAATATCATTTCTTTTAGAAACTAAAGCCGTTTGAAATTCATAAACTTGATCATCTTTACTAATCAATCCACGACCAAACTTTTTAGCCGGTTTTAATTCTTTTGGTGCATCCATTATATAACTATAATCTGTATCATCAGTCAACTGTAAACATAGTTTATTGTTAAATAGTTGCATCATTCTGAATCGAATCGCATTAGTCATTGATGTTGTTACAACAAAAACAATTCCATATTTTACACCATCTCTAAATAATATAGAAAATAAATCTTCTGCATTTGGATAATTTTCAACCATTATTTCATAACTATTAATTAAAACAACAATTTCTGGTAGCTTCTTATCACTTTCTTCTATAAATGAACTATAATCACCTGAATAATCAGAAAATAATTCTTTACGTTTTTTCATCTCATCATTTAAAAAATTAAAGAAATTTTCTAATTTTTCTTCATCAGAAGTATAAATTATATCTCCAACATGTGGAAATTTATTAAATTTTTTCATTGTTTCAGCACCAAAATCTAAAATATAGAAATTTACTTCATCTGGTGAATGAGTAATAGCAGCAGAAGTAACTAAAGTTGTTAAAAAGTTTTCTTTACCACTGCCTGGAGCGCCAATAAGTAAAATATTTCCTCCATTTTTTAAATCAAGTGTAACAAGATCTTGTAACTGATTTTTAGGATTATCATATTCTCCTATAATTATATTAGCATTATACTCTTCAGATTTAAAATTATATTTTTTCTGCAAATTAGATATAAATATTTCTCCAGGTAAACTTTCCAACCACAACTTCTTAGTTACAATATTATTTTTTTCAGCAAGTTCAACTAAATATTTTACTATATTAGTTAACTGTTCTCCATAATCTTGTGATGTATCTTTCTTAACAACATCATTAATAGAAATAATTTGTTCACCAATGTTATTAACAAAATTAATGGAATCATCAATTTTTTTCTTAACTTTATCTGTTGGTACATATTTTGCCCCACACCAAGCACTTTGTCCTTGTTCAAATAATTCATTATAACCAACTTGTAAATAAAATCTACCAGTTTCTTTGATACTTGCAGCCTCATCTCGTTTTAACATTTCAATACTATCAGATTTAGTTTGTACTTTTAAACATACTTTAAACTTAGAGTTTGACCAAATTTGATCATTTACAACACCACTAGGTTTCTGTGTAGCAAGGATTAAATGAACACCTAAGCTTCGCCCAATTCTAGCTGCTGAGATTAACTCATCCATAAAATCTGGCTGTTGACTTTTTAATTCAGCAAACTCATCTGAAATTATAAACAAATGAGGAATAGGTTCTTTTACAACCCCTTCTCTAAATAATTTTTGATATTTATAAATATCTATTGTACTTTCCCCTAATTGATCTCTAACTTCATTAAAAACTCGTTGTCTACGTTTTAATTCAGAATTAATAGAAACTAAAGTTCTATTCATTTCACTTATATCTAAGTTAGTAATTGTACCAGCTAAATGTGGAATTCTTATTCCTAATTCTCTATTTTCAAAAGCACCTGCAAGTCCTCCACCTTTATAATCAATTAATACAAACTGAACTTCATAAGGGTGATAATGGATTGCCATTGATAAAATATAAGTAATAATAAATTCACTTTTACCACTACCAGTTGAACCGGCAATTAAACCATGTGGTCCATGTGCCTTTTCATGTAAATCTAAATAGAATAACTCTCCACTTGCATGAACTCCTATTGGAGCTGATAATGAAGTTATGGAATTACTAGTTTTCCATTTATTTAAAATATTTAATTGTTCAATTCTTCCAACATTTAGCATTTCTAAAAATGAAATAGAGGTTGGTAACATTGAAGCACCACCGTTTTCTTCGATAGGAATACTGGCTAAACGAAGACTTATTAAATCCATATCAATTGTTGGATTATATTCAGGTAAAAAGTTTTGTTGTTGATTACTAGTTAATTCCTTATGAAAAATACAACTAGTTTTATCTAAAACGTATGTAAAAGTATTACAATTATTAGGTAAATTTTGAATTGATTTTTCAAACATTAATAACGAAAAACCAATATTTTTACTTGTATTTAATAATTCACTAATAAAATTAAGTTGCTTTATTTCTTTATAATTATCTGTAATAATTAAATAATAAGGTGAGTATTTTAAATATGGTTTTTTAGCGCTATTACTTTTTTCTTTTAATTTTTTTTCTTCATCAATAACCTCAACTCTTTTTTGAAAGTCTTTTTCTAAATATGCAACTATTTTCTTTGCCTCGTTTAAATCACTAGCAAAAAAACGCATTTCTTTATCATCACTCCATAAATGTGGTAAAACCTTTAAATATGACCATTTCTTTTCATTAACCTTATTTGTCAACATAACAATCTTTAAATCTTTTCCACTATGAAAAGTAATTAATTGTAATAATATTCCATTTAAATAATCATTATAAAAACTAGCATTAGTCACAATAGCAGAAATATAATTATCAAGAAAAGATACAGTAACTGGTGCATTTTTTAATATTTTTGTGTCATTTGCAATTTTACATGCACTATCAAATAAATTATCATCATATAAAGCAAAATGTTTTTCAGGAGCAGTAATTATTAAATCAGCAGGAATATTACCAGTACCAACACGAACTTTTAGAAAATCATCATCAGCTATTTCTCTTGACCACAATGAATTTTTTCTATTATTAACAATTTTTGCACATTCATCAACATGTGGAAAATTTTGTTTTAGAATTTCATTTTCATTTAATAATAAAGAGTCTAGTTCTTTTTGTTTTTCTTTTAAATACTCTGTATAACGAGTTTGTCTTAAGGCTTCTCTTTTCCTTATTAACTTTCGATTATATTGTTGTAATAATATTGGGAATACTAGTGAACCAATCAACATAGCAGATGCCATTATTATTTGAGTAATAACAGATGAAATTTCGCCAGTTTCTTTATAAGTACCATAAGCATCATAAAATGTAATTCCAGAAAAAGCTAACATTGTTAAACTAGAACCAATTTGTAAAATAAAAGGTATCTCATCCCTTAATTCACAAGGAGTTGGGCTATCAATTTCAACTTCTTTTGTTTCTACGACTGATTTTAAACGTGGACTATGGAAAAAATAATCCTCTTCTTTGTACAAATCTAAAGACTTGTCATCATCACTTACATCATCATAAATACTATTATCCTGAATTAAATTTCCTTTAAATTCAATAAATCCATTTTTTATTTGTAGTTTATTCTGCATATTAGAAATCTTAAAAAAAGAATTCATCCACGTTATTTTAATACCATTAATAAAGATAACATCACCAATCATTAAATTTTTTTTATTAATTCTTTCTCCATTTAAATAAACAAAAATTTGAGAATTTAAACAATCAATATACCACATATTATTGTTTTTTATAATATTTATTTTATAATCTATGCCCATATTTCCACTATAAATAATATTGGTATCATGAGCTCCAATAGAAAAAGAATCTTGCATACCTAATATAAATTCATTTTTTTCAAGAGTTGGGGTAGTAAAAACAAATATTTCTTCATTTTGACTTTTAAGTAGTAAATGATATTGTACATAATTCGGTAAAGCAATCCACATAGAAGTACTATTCTCATGTCCAATAATACTAAATTGATTATCATTTTGTAATTGCCAAGAATCATTTGCAGATTGAATATTTAAAAAAACATCTGTATTATTATCAGTTTTATATGTGAATAAGAAACTTTCTTCTATTTTTTCCGGTAGTTCATACTTAAAATATCTCTTACTATTTCCAACATATAAATTCATATTTCCACCCCTATTATCTTTAATTATTATAACATAATGATTAATTTGTTATCAATAAAAAAAAGAAAAAGTAATAAAAATTACTTTTTAATATACTTTATTAACAATAGAATCACGACCTTGAATTTGTTTTACACTTAAATTGTTAATTTTAACCATTTCATTATTTTGAATATTATCAATACTATTAACACTTTGATTTAACCAAGATGATAAATTCTCACAGTTACTTTTTATACTATTAATTTCTGAAGATAAATTCCTAATAAAAGATCTATATTCAAAATCATATGGCACTACTAAACTATTTGCAATTTGTTTAGCTCTTTCTAGTCCATTATTATTAATAGCACTATTAATGTTAGGTATAACATGATTACGTACTGACTGACTATCAAAATGTAATCTATTCATTTTTAAATCATCCACTTTATATTTTCACTCTCATTTTCGTAACTGTATCATTTATATTATGATTTATATCATCTATTCGGTCAACAAAATTCTTCATATCAAGTCCAAAATTTTTATATATTTCATTTTCTTTTTTTTCAACTAAAATTCTTGAAATATATTTTTCAGCCTCAGTTCCAATCCAAGCACCGCTTGTTTCTAAATTATTTATTTTGTAAAATAAATCATCAATAACATTATTATATTCATTTACAAGATTATCCATACGCTTTGCTAAAGTATCCAAATCTTTTAAATTTACTGTAATATTAGCCATAAAATCATCCTATTCTGAAAAATTATTTATTTTACTATTAATAGTTCTTATTTTATTTTCAATTTGAGGTAAAATAATATGTATTAATTTATAATTTAGATTATCTATTGTATTAATTTCTTTATTAATTTTGCCATTATCAGCGCTTTCACCATCAATATTATAACAACTACCAATATTTCTATTAGCGTTTGTTAAATAATTTCGTGAATTATTTAATAAATTATATATATTTTGAATATTTGTTTTTAATAATTGATATTTTTTCTTTTCACTTTTTAATTCTGATAATGATTGCATAAATCACCCCTAGAATTATTCAAAACCTTTAACTCCAGTTTTTGTAGTAATTTTTTTACCATCTAATTTTCCAGCAGCTTTTTTTGCTGATTCACCAACTGCACCACTTTGAGCTTCGTAATTTGCTTTTACTACTTCTAATGCCTTACTAAAGTTTTCTAAAGAACCAGTTAATTTTTTTATTTCTGTAATAGCTTTTTCAACATAATTTTCTGCATCTCTTTCTTGTTCTTGTCCTCTAAATGCTTGTTTATAATTAACCTTACTTTTTAATTTATCTAATGTTTTATCAACATTAGCTTTATATTTTGAAATTGCTGATTGCATATTTTTTATTTCACCAGCATTAATACCTCTAACTATATAAGCTTGACCTGCCATAAATTATTCACTCCTCCTATTGAACATTTTTTGCTTGGAATTCTCTCCATTGATCATACATATCTAATAATTGTTTATTTATTAATTGATAATACTCATCTAATTTATTTTCAATTTCTTTTTCCATTTTTTCGAAATTCTTTAAAAATTTATCACAGTCATCACCAGACCACCCTTTTTTTAAAGCATTCTCTACTTCCTTATAATCACTTAACTCTTTTTTAGCATTAGTAACCATTTCTAATTTAATATCATCAAGTAAATCTAATACACCTTGATTAGAAGCACCTATACTAACATCATTAATTCCTAATCCCATAATTTCCTCCTAATTTCCGTTTATAGAATATCCAACGTAATTATTTTTTATATTCGTTAATTCAGTAGAATACGTTAATAAATTATTTTTAATAATAGGGAAATTCATTTTTATTTCATTAAACTTAGTTTGTAAACTATTACCTAATTCGCCACTAAGACAATTCCCACTATCTGCCATAATTGTTTCCATATTTTCAAATATGTTTGAAATTTTCATTATATCATCATTAATTGATGTTATGACTGAAGTTAACTTTTCCTCATTGATTCCCATTACATTACTATTTGGCATATTCTAACCCCTTCTAATAGTACCCTTGTACTATACTTAAAGGATAGCATATAAAATTGCTTTATGCAACATAAAAACAATAAATTAACATAATTTTACAAAAAAAATAGAGTTTTTAATATTTTCTCTATTTATTTACTTAATTTTAAAACATTATCATAATTAATTTCTTCCTCAATTTGATATGGAATTTCATTATTTTCATGCATTCCACTATCATCAAGTATAGATACATCACTTGGTTTTGCCTTATACCATTCTAAATTATTATGATTACCTTGTTTTATCTCATTAACTTCTGTTCCTTTTTGATCTAACCAAGTTGGATCAACATAATAAAATTGATCATTAATTTTAATTATATTCCACATATGATCTACATTATATGTAGAATAAGTTTCCAAATCAACTCTATTAGCTAAAACTGTAGTTAATTCAGCATAATTACAGCATATAGCAAGAGAATCAGAATCAAGAGCATATTTAATCTTATCAGTATTATATTGTTCGGCCAATTCTTCAGCTTTTTGACCCTCTTCATCAACTTTTTTATCGTAAACTAAATTATCTAAAACATAAATTAGTACTTTATCCAATTTTTCTTCATCAGTAAGATTTGTAACATCACCAAAACTTTTAACAATTGTATCAACTTTAGAAGCATATTTTTCTACTTCGTCTTTTGGATTATTATAATTTACTTCAATACCTTTGCTATCAATCTTTTTTATCTCACTATAATCTAAATATTTCAAAAAACTCATTGATTTACTTATATTATTTAAACTAATACTTTTTAAATTAGGAAAATCATCAGTATTAAAATCTCTTACATTTTCACATTCATTAATAGTTATTTTTTGTAAATTTGGTAAACTTTTCAAAAAATCAATGTTTATATTATCTAAGCAACTTAATTCAATTTCTTCTATTTGTGGACAATTTTTTAAAAAATTAAATTCATCCTCTACACCAAATAAAATTAGTTTTTTTAAATTTGGTAAATTTAAATTATCTAAATTATAATCGTGTTCATTAGTACTACCAACAATTTCTAATTCAGTTAAATTGACACAATTATTTATCCCATCTAAATTATTATCATATTCAACATACAAATAATCAATTTCTAATAAATCATCTTTGGTATAGGAAGATTTATTTAATGAACTTAGAATTGCCTTATTTAATGATTGATTTTGAATAATATCTTTTCCCTGTTCAAATTCTGTTTCGTCAATTATTATTGGATCTTTTAACTTATCATTTTTTTCGTTTCTACTACCTATATAAAATAATGAACCTACTAGCAATGTACTAGATAATATTAATTTAATCTTTTTCTTCACAATAAAAAAACCCCCTTTTTTTGATAGGGGTTTATTATACCATAAATAAATTATTTTGCAAATTCATTAATAATACGGCATTCTAAATTAATATAATCAAACAAACTACGTTTTAACCTATTTTGATAATCTTTTAATTCTTTTGTAATTTTTAAATCTTTAATATCTTTTTCAATCATATCAATAAATTTAATTTGTTCATTAATCGTGTACATTCTTACTAAATTAAAATTACGTGGACCTATTATTTTATCTTTTTTAAACAAAGCAGTTGTAATTCCATATTCTCCATTAATTTTTAACTTATCTCCAAATTCAATATTAGATTCTGCATAACCAAAATTAAATTTAGAATTTTCGTGTAAACCAATACTTGCAAAAGAGGTCTCATTTTCTAGTATAATCGGTTTTAAAAGATATGTATTTGTTTTTATATTTGAATTTTCTTTTTTTATATTGTTATATACAAACATAGGTAATTTATTGTAATAAAAATTTCTGAAACAAGTATTTTTTACTTTTAAATAAGAATAATTAAATAAACTGTGATAATTATCATGTTCATATTTATCTAAAGATTCAAGGGATGAAAGATTATTTAATTTATTAAGCATATTTGGTAAGTTTTTATAATAATTAATTTCTTTTTCACTCAAATCTGATTGTTCTTCTACATTATCCTCTAAACTAAGTCCTATAACATGTGGAAAATAATCTTCTTTTAACTCAAAACTATAAAGACTATTGTTAGTATATACTAAAAATTCTTGATTTTTAAACTTTTCATTGAATATATTATAAGAATCAACTAAAGACTCAATTATTTCTTTTTTTTCAGATACTGATGGTATTAACTTTCTTACTTTATGAACACCCTTTTTAGCTTGGCGATAAGTGTCTAAGTTAATATTAGTTTTAAATAATTCTTCCTCTTTTTGATTAAGTCCAGTAAAACATTCTCTAATATTATTAATATTTTCTTTTATAGTATTAATTTTATTAAAATCTTTACTATTAGATATAAGTTTATAATATTTATTTAAAAAATCTATTAATCGTAATGTATCACCAAAAAAATCATCATCCGCCAACAGTTTCTTATTAAGAGTATTATTGTAATCTTCTACATAACTAGTTATTATTTGACCAAATTTTTTATAATCTCTCATGCTTACCCTCATTTCCGCATATTTTAATTATATCAAAAAAAACACATAACGTGTTTATTTTTTTAATTTTTCCATTATTTTTTCTTTTATACTCTTTTCAAATACAACATTTGTATTAAAAACAAATAATAATACTATTGTAAGCAATATACCATAACTAATATATCCTAATATTGGATCTTTAAGAACATATATAATAGAACATATAGCAAATAAAATATTAACAAAGTAAATTACTAAAACTGTTGTACGTTGTGATAAATTTCTTTTTAATAATTGATGATGAATGTGAAATTTATCAGGTTTTGAAATACTTTCACCTTTTAATAATCTTCTTAAAATAGCAAAACATGTATCTAAAATTGGAATAGCTAAAATTAATAATGGAATAATTAGAGAAGTCATAGTTACATTTTTAAATCCTAAAAGCGCAATAACAGCAATTATAAGTCCTAAAAACATTGAACCACTATCACCCATAAAAATACTTGCTGGATTAAAATTGTGAACTAAAAAACCTAATGTAGATCCTAACATAACAAAAGTTAAAATAAAATCCAAACCAAATTTTCCTTGCATTGTAGCAATAATACCAATTGTAGCAAAATATATTGAACTAATACCAGCAGCTAACCCATCTAATCCATCAATTAAATTCATACAGTTAATGCATCCTAAAATAAAGAAAATAGTTAATGGATATGAAAATATCCCAAAATCAAAATATAAACCAAATGCTGAAACATCTTGAAGTAAAATATTTCCATACAAAGTTATTACTAGTGAAGCCAATATTTGACCAACAAATTTATGTGAAGCTTTAAGTGGTTTTATATCATCAACAACACCAGTTAATACAATAATAAAACTAGCAATTAATATTGAATTCATAGTTGCAGAAGGTTCACCATATAACATATATCCACATAAGAAAGCAATAAATATTGCTACACCGCCTAATCTTGGCATAGGCTTTTTATGAACCTTTCTTTCATTAGGTATATCTAAAGCATTAACATGTTTTGCAATATTTTTTATATAAGGTACAATACACAAACTAATAATAAATGTACTAATCACCATAAAAAATATTTTTATATAAATTCTGGAATCCATATAACCACCTACTACTAGTAGTATATCACAACTATAATTTATATACAATTTTTTAGATATTTTATATTTACATTTATTGTCATTTTTACAAATTATCTTTCAAAAATATTACTATTTAACCAAAAAAAACTACTTTCGTAGTTATTTGTTTATTAAATGCATATTATCAAGTAAAATACCAGTTCCTTCAGCAACACAAGTAAGTGGACTTTCAGCAATAAATACTGGAACTTTTAATTCATGAGCAAGTAAACGATCAAAGCCATCTATTAAAGCTCCACCACCAGTAATAACAACACCTTTATCAATTATATCAGCAGATAGTTCAGGTGGAGTTTGTTCAAGTACTGTTTTTGCTTCATGAACTAACATATATACACTTTCACGCAATGCTTCCTCTACTTCTTCAGAACATAATGTAATTGTATGTGGAAGACCAGTAACTAAGTCTCTACCTCTGACTTCCATCTTTTCACTTTTTCCTTCTGGGAAAACTGTACCGATTGTCATTTTTATTTCTTCGGCAGTACGATCACCAATTAAAAGTTTATATTTATCTTTAATATATTTGATAATATCTGAATCAAATACATTTCCAGCAATTTTAATAGATGAACTTGTAACAATACCTCCTAAAGATAAAATAGCAATATCGGTTGTACCCCCACCAACATCAATAACCATGTTTCCACTTGGCTTAGAAATATCCATTCCAGCTCCAACAGCTGCTACTTTAGGTTCTTCTTCTAAAAAAACTTTTTTTGCTCCAGTTCTTTCAGCTGCTTCTTTAATTGCATTTTGTTCAACCTGAGTAATATTTGATGGACAACATATTAATATTCGTGGTCTTGAGAAAAAACTCTTCCCATTAACTTTTCTAATGAAGTGATTTAACATTATTTCGGTAATTTCAAAATCGGCAATAACACCATCTTTCATAGGTCTTATTGCATGAACCCTTCCCGGAGTTCTTCCTAACATTTCCCTAGCTTCTGTACCAACCGCTAATGGTTTTTTCGTTTCAGAATCAATAGCAACAACAGATGGTTCATTTAAAACAATACCTTGGCCTTTAATATATATTAATACATTTGCTGTTCCTAAATCTATACCTATATCCTTTGCAAACATTTTATCACTCTCATTTCTTCATAACTTATATTATAACATATTAACTATAATTTTGTTTAATAAATTGCTAATTTTAAGTATTTTTTTCTTGTCGATTCGCCACCACGAATATGCCTAATTTTTTTATGAAATAATAATATCTTTTCAACCTTAATAAATCTTTCATTATCAATTAATTTTAAACGATATTTTAAATCTTTATGTACAGTACTTTTTGATATTTTAAACACCTCAGCAATTTCCCTAACTGTTTTATTATTTTTTAAAATATAATCAGCTTCTTCAAGCACTCTTTTTCTTATTAATCTATTCACTAAAACACCCCTATAGTAAAATATATACTTTTTAAATATTTTAATGATAGAAAAAAGAGCCTACGCTCCTATATTTCACTTACTAACTTATCATAATAATCTTCTGGATTTACAGTTTCACCATTAATAATAAGTTCAAATAATAAATGACTTCCTAAGTCTTTAGAAATATTAGAAGTTCCACTTTTTCCAATAACTTGTCCTTGTTTTATTGTATCACCTTTTTTAACATTTGTTTCTGATAAACTTTGATAAACACTAATTATTTTTTCATTATGTTTTATTTGAACAATATTACCAAGCAATTTATCATTTTTTACTTCTACTACTTCACCATCTAATATAGCAACAACATCAAAATTATCTTTTCCACCATATGCAATACCACTATTTTGCATATATGTATTTTCATGATAAATTAGAGCATTTTGTTGACTAGTTTCATCAGCTTTATAATCATAATAATTTTTTAGAACTTTTAATTCAGTATCATTATAAGGACGAATTAACGTTGGTTCAGTATTTACAACTGGAACCTCTTCTTCAGTTATAGTTTCTGAAACATAGCCATAATGATCTTCTTCCTTAAAAACAGCATTATTTAACATATTTTCAATTAAATATGCACTACCTATTCCAAGGATTGCTACTAAACCATAAATAATTGGAACTATATTTGACTTTAACTTTCTATTTTTCATTTTTTTCACCTCTATTTAAAGTGTGAACAAAAATGTTTTCTTTTATACATTTTTTTATAATTTTTTTATTTCAACTCCTTGATAATAATATTTAACAATTTGATCATATGTATATCCTTCTTTAGCCATACCTTGTGCCCCATATTGACTCATACCAACTCCATGACCATATCCTTTAGTATTGATCACAACATTAGTTCCTACCTGACTTATATTAAAAAAAGTTGATTTTAAATTTAAAGCTTTATAAACATCATTTGCATTCATTAAATTGCCATTTATTTTTAATTCCTTTACACGTCCAGTTGAAGTAGTTTTAACATTTTCAATATTTAAAGTATCACTATAGTTTAAATTTAATTTAGTATAAAAATCACTTAAACTCATTGTAATTTCTTGTTTATATACTGGCGATACTTTCTCATCCCAAGTTGAATCTACACTTTTTAAATATGGTAATTGATTTTGAAATACCTCACCACTATTTTCTGTTTTACCAGTACTTGTAGAAAAAAAGAATGCTTCAATTACTTCATCATTGTATGAAATATATTCACCCTTTGTTTCTAAAACAGCTTTTTTTATTTTATTTAAATAAGTACTATAATTATTTTTCCACTTTTCTTTTAAATCAGAATCATCTAAATAAACTTGATTAGCAACAGTATCAATAACATCATAATCTTCATTAGAATCATCAGCAATCTTATTTAAAGAATAACTACGTGCAGCTAAAGCTTGAGCTTTTAACGCTTCTAGTTCAAAGTTAGCTGGCATTTCCCCTGCTAAAACGCCAACAATATAATCTTCAAAATACATTTCTTCAATATTTCCTGTTTCTTCTCTTAACACTTTTATTTTTAATTCATCTTCATTATATTCAAAGTTAATAATTTCTTCTGATTTAAATATATTTACAAATAAAAATGAAACAAATATTAAAAAAATGGGAAATAATAATATTATAATAAACTTTTTCATATCTCACCTAAATTATTATATACAATTTAGAGTAATTTATTTGTCAAAAAAAATACTATTTCTAGTATTTTATAAATTGTGTTGTTGTAAAAAAGTCCATAAAGAAATTTACAACTAAATATGAAAGAGCTAAAGTAAAAATCAAATAGACAAAACGTGCTTGATAATAACGATTTTTTTTAAAAATACCATTGATATTTATACTTTCTAACGACCATAAAACAAAAGGAACAACAAAAATATATAAAATAAATCTAAGCATTCTCTAATTCTTCTATTTGATTTAAACGTCTAACATGACGTTCATCGTTAGAAAATTCTGTTTTAACAAAAACACTTACCATTTCTTTTAAAAGCTCTATATCGTAATTTGAACTTAGCGCTAAAACATTTGCATTATTATGTTCACGTGATAATTTTGCTTCACTTACATTACTTGCTTTAGCACATCTTATTCCTGGGATTTTATTACAAGCTATGCTCATTCCTATCCCGGTTCCACACAATACAATTCCTAACTCAGCACGTCTTTCTAAAACATCATTTGCCACTTTAGTAGCAATTATAGGATAATCAACTGCATTACTAGTATCAGTTCCTTCATTAATTACTTCAAAATTTAATTCTTCAAGATATTCTTTCAAAATGTTTTTTACATCAACCCCACGATGGTCATTTCCAATACTTATTTTCATTTATTTCTTACCTTTCTTAACTTTTTATATACTTTTAACATAAAATTATATGTTTTATATGCTCTTTTATCAACAATGCAATTAAACTCTCCAATAAGTTCAACAGGCACAGCATTAAAACCACGTTTAAAGTCAAATAATCCATACATTGGATGATCTTGTTTAAAAGCTGGTTCAATACCATAGAAATTAAAATTTTGATAATGATTTTCTAAAGAATATTTAATCATTTCCCATTGTAATAAATATTGTGAATTATATCTCATAAATGGTTTCAAACTTGCTCCAAATAAATATATTACTTGTTTACCAAAAAGCATATATAATCCACCAGCAATTATAACTTTACTACCATATTCTTTTTTTTGAGCTTTAATCACTTCTAATTGTTTTTTAGCACTTTCTAATTGTGATGTCAGCTCTTTAATAGCTCCCTCTTTTTTTCTTTTTAAATTTTTTTCATGCTCAAGCTTATTAGTTAAATTATCAATTTTCTCTTTATACATCTCAATTTGTTCATTACAATTTAACTCTACTAATAAAACTTTAATATTATTTGATTTTTTAAATTCTTTATACATATTTTCATAATAACTAAGTGGTCTATCTATAAATCCACGACGTTCTGATGTATGTTTCATTAATTCTTTAAATTTAACTAAATCTTTTTCACTTGCTTCTATAACTCTTAATTTATTGTTATATGAATTTTTAATACTCCAACGAGTTGTTGCTCGCATATTTTTTAATAATTCATCTTCAGTTTTATTTTCCAAATTAAGCACTGATATAAATCGTGGTTCCATATTTGGTACATCTTCACCAAAACCAATATGTTCAAACCCTAATGATTCCAAATATTCTACCAATTCTTTATTTGTTCTTAAATTATCAACAATATCACCATTTACATCTCTTTCTCTAAATGGTATAAATGGATTTATCTTAATAAAAATTCCTTTTTCCTTTTTTACATATTTTTTTACTTCTTCACAAAAGTTCTTTATTAAATTCTTATTTTCATAATCTAATAAAAATCCTCTAGGCGCATAAAAAATATTTTTATTAATTATACTTATTTTTTTAGATAATAAAAGTGAAGCCGCAACAACATTATCATTTTCTTTTATCCCAACTAAATGCATTTTCCAACCATTATGTTCTTTTAATTTTCCCCAATAAGAGCTTTGAAAAAAACTACTTAATGCATATGTTTGTGCAAAATCATTAAATTCTTTTACATCTAACTTTTCTAACATAATTGTCACCCATTTTCTAATCTTTTTAATTATACTACATATTTAATTTTTTGTCACTAAACATTGACTTAACTACAAATAAAGGTTATACTTTTAATGTTAAGAAAAGAGGATAATATGAAATTTATTGAAAATGTAAAAAAAGATGAATTTGAAAATTTTGTTTTTAATCACCCTACTAAATCACATTTTATGCAATCATATTATTGGGGAGAAGTAAGTAAAGCTAAAGGACTAATACCACATTATGTTGGTTTAAAAAATAATGGAACTTTAATAGCAACAGCCCTAATTCTTGAAAAAAAACTTATTGGGAAATACTCGTATTTTTATATTCCTAGAGGATTTGTAACAAATTTTAAGAATCGGGAAATAGTTAAAACTTTTACAAAAATGTTAAAAAAATATGGAAAAGAAAAACATGCTATATTTATTAAAATTGACCCAGATATTAAATTACAAGATTTAGATAATGATGGTAATATTATTAATAAAGAAAATAATAATTTTGATTTAGTTAACTATTTAAAAAATATTGGCTGGAATCATTTAGGATTCAATAAAAATTTTGAACATCGTGAACCAAGATATTCATTTTGTTTGGATTTAAACAAAGATTCATTTGATGAAATATATAAAGGAATGCATCCTACTACAAGAAAAATACTTAATAAAGGGAATCAATATAATTTAGATGTATTTATTGGTGATGAAAATAATATAGATGATTTTTATTTAACAATGGAAGAAACTGCAATAAGAGAAAAATTAACTTGCTTTCCTAAAAGTTATTATTCTACTTTTTATAAAGTATTGAATAAGCACAATATGAGTGATTTATATGTTGTTAAAGTTAATATTGATAATTTAAAAGATACATATAAAAATAAAATTAAAAATTTAGAAAAAGAACTTAATTCTTTAGATGAAAATAAGTATAAAAATAAGCAAAAATTAGAAAACAAGAAAAATGATCTTAATAAAAATTTAGAAAAAGTAAAAAAAGAATTTGAAAATATTAAAAACATTAATGAAAATGAACTTGTATTATCATCTATCATGACAGTTAAATATAATAAAAAAGTTTGGACTATTCATGGTGGTAATCATCGTTTACTTAGAGAATTAAATGCTAATTATTTACTATATTATACAATTATTAAAGATGCATACGATAAGGGTTATAAAAAAATTGATTTCTTTGGAACTATTGGAGATCCAAATCCTAAAGATAATGGGTATGGTATACATTTGTTTAAAAAAAGACTTGGTGGTGAATATTTAGAATTTATAGGAGAATTTGATATGATTTTAAATAAACCATTATACATTTTATATAATAATGTATATCCAAAAATAAGAAGACTAAAACGAAAAATAATGGGTTAATTATTCCCATTATTTTTTTGAATATTTTTCTTCATTTTTTCATAAAATTTCTTCATTATTAAATTAAGTTCTTCTTTATCTTCAACAATATTTAGTGAAATTTGATTATTAACAATTTGTTCTTTATAAAACTTTAAATTCATTGGATTATCTTTTTCAATTACATAAATATATTTATTTTCATTATAATCTAAAGTTTCCAAAACAAAATAAAGTTTATTATCAGTCAATTTAACTATACTATTTTTTTCTATATTCATTTCTTACTCCTATATTTTTCATTAATATTTTCTTTACATTTTCATTTCTTATTTCATCAGCTGCCCTAAACATAGGATAACTAGCAGATGAAAAAATTAATGGAAAAATTATTGATAAATCATTAACTTCTTTTTGATTAATAATTGAAAGTCCTGATAAAAGTACACCTAGTGCTAATGTTGTATATCCCATCATTTCATATTGTTTAGCAGTAATTGGTTCTTCTTTATCAATTTTTTTTATTACTTTTTTTACAAAAATATTCTTTTGTCTTTTCACAAAATACACTTCCTGTCTATGAGTTTATAATAAATCATTTATTATTAAATGTCAATAAAAAAATAATAGAATTAAAACTATTATTTTTCTTCTAAACCATATTTTTTGTTAAACTTATCAACTGCTCCAGTTTTTCTAGCAAGACCTTGTTTTCCAGTATATGCTGGATGACATTGATTGCAAGATTCAACATGAAGAGTTTCTTTATTTGACATTACTGTAAATGTATTTCCACAAGCACAAGTAACTTTAGTTTCTTGATACTCTGGATGAATTCCTTTTTTTGCCATGTTCTTCTCTCCTTCCGCCATAACGTACTAAACGTCATAGAAATTCAATTGCCCATATATTATAGCAAGTTTTTTTATTATTTGCAAGTCATTCTTTACTATTACCAAAAATTTGTAGTAATCTAATAAATAAATTAATAAAATCCAAATATAATTCTAAAGCTCCAATAATAGCCACTTTATTCTCATCAAGTGAAGAATTTGCTAAATACTTTATTCTTTGAATGTCATAAGCAATAAATATTAGGAAAAGTAAAGTTCCAACAAATAATACAACAGTATCTACAATTGCATTAAGAAAAAATATATTTATAAAAGATACTAAAATAATTGCTAGTAAACCAATTAATAAAAAATTTCCTAATTTACTTAAATCAATTTTAGTAAAATATCCAAATATAGCTAAAATAATAAATATTATTGAGGTTAATCCCAAAACATATAATATTGATGAAATTTCAAATAATATAAAAATACATGAGAATGTTAACCCTGATAACACCGAATATCCTAAAAATGATAACATTGCTGTTGTAAAACTCATTTTATTAATTCTCGCTGATAAAAATATAACTAAAATAATTTCAGCAATAAATATTAAATAATAGGCACTTGTAGAAAAAATATTATATAACATATTTGGATTATTACTCACGTACAATCCTGTAAAAAAAGTAACCATTAAACCAACAAATAACCATGTAAACACCTTTGATAAGACTTTATTCATATTCCACCTCAACACAATTATATAATATTTATTTAATTAAATAAAGTATTATTTATCTTTTCTTGAAACTGATTATAAATTAAATCATTTCCACTGGTAGATAAAAATGGTGTATTAGTTAAAAATAATGATGCATTGTTAGAATAATTTGAAATATCTACCAATTCTATATTATATTGTTTTACTAACTCTTCTAAACAATTATTGGCATAATTAATCATTTTAATATTATTTTCATTTTTTAAATTAGTAGGTACATAGTAATTAGTAATAATAATATCTTCTTTACAATATTTTCTAATAATATTTAATAAATTATCTAGATCTAACATTACTTCATCAACATAATCATATAATTCATTTATATTATTTTGCTTATCTATTCCCATTTTATAAATAAAGTCATTCATACCAATACTTAAAGTTAATAAATCTGCTTTTATTAAAGCATTTTTAATTGTTTTTTCTTTTTTATCTATTATAACTTTTTCATTATTATCAATCATATTATATAAGTCTGTTGTTCTTAAATTTTCCTTAGAAAATGAGTTTACATATACTTCAAATTTATTCTTATCTTTTAAATATGTTACTATTTTATCATTCCATTCAAAGTCATTATCTATTCCTGTAGTAATAAAATCTCCGATTGACAAATAGTATACTTTTTTATCTAAAGTTGTAAGATAGATTAAAAAAACAGTTAAAACTATTAATACTAAAATTAATATTTTTTTTATTTTCATATATTCCCCCATTAAAAAAAGTAGTTACCCTACTTTATTTTATTTCTTCCAATGTAATTTTAGCACCAACATTAGATAATTTTTCAATTATATTTTCGTAACCTCTTAATACATGTTCAACATCACTTATTTCAGTTACACCTTCTGCAGCTAATCCAGCTAATACTAAACAAGCACCGGCACGTAAATCTGTGGCTTTAACTTTTTTCCCAACTAACTTATTAGTTCCATTAATAAATATTTTTCGATCTTCGATTGTTATATTAGCTCCCATATCATTTAAATATTGAACATTACAAAATCTATTTTCATAGATTGTTTCTAAAATGGTACTAACTCCATCACAATAATTTAAAATAGTTGTCATTGGTTGTTGTAAATCTGTAGCAAAACCAGGATAAACTCTTGTTTGAATATCAACAGGTTTTAAATTTCTTGATTTATTAACAATAATTGTCCCATCTTCTAACTTCATTTTGACACCCATGTCTTTTAACTTTTGCAATAAAGACATAATATGCTCAGGAATAATATTTTCAATTTTTAAATTTTCTCCCATTAAAGCACCAGCAATAATATATGTTCCAGCTTCAATACGATCTGGAATAACTTCTGTATAAGCTTTGTGTAAATAATCTACTCCTTCTATTGTTATAGTAGTAGTACCAGCACCTGTGATTTTTGCTCCCATATTATTTAAAAAAGTTGCAACATTTACAATTTCTGGTTCACAAGCAGCATTTTCAATTGTAGTTACACCATCAGCTTTAACAGCCGCTAACATTATATTAATAGTAGCACCAACACTTTGAAAATCTAAATAAATATTATTACCTTTTAATTTTTCTGCAATTAAAGTATATTTATTACCTTCCTCATAT
>CALVZI010000002.1 GCA_944372485.1 uncultured Bacilli bacterium | reverse complement strand
GATAAGAGTAGTAGTGTAACAGGAACATTAAAAGATAATAGTCAAATAGGAGAATATGTAACATATGCTGGAAGAAACTACCGAGTAGTAGAAACAGGGACAAATGGTACAAAATTAATACTAGATGGATATTACGATAGTAATAATGATGGAACAATAGATTCATCAGATAAAATGGCATATGGAACAAATTGTACATTGTGTACAACAATAAATGAAGATACTTTCTTAAATTGGTTAAGTAATAATGATGAAACTGAAAAAGCTAAACTTTCAAGTATAACATGGTATCGAGGAGATTATTGGACTGGTGGAAATTATAAAACAAATTTAGAAAGCACAAGTAATCCATATGAAGGAAGTGTGGGGTTAATAAGAATAGGAGAGATGTTATCAGGGCAAAGTGAGACAATTCTTTCAAAAAATCATACAGTTACAAATAGTGATAGTAATACATTAACATATTGGACTGCAACACCATATAGTGTTTCTAATGCTTGGTTCGTGTACAGCAATGGTAATGCGTACAACTATTCTGTGTCATATGCGTTCGGTGTGCGCCCAGTTATAAATGTCTCATCTGAAATAACCATTACCGGAGGTAATGGTACACCAAATAGTCCATATCAAATTTAGAAAATAATTATTTACACTATTTCATAAAAAAAGAAATAAAAACATTTCTTTTTTTTAATACTTTTTGATATAATGTATAGAGTATGGAGGTTAAATATGAAAGAAAAGATATTTTTAGTATTAAAAGGTTTTGTAATTGGAATTGCTAATATAATTCCAGGTGTTAGTGGAGGTACTCTTGCTATTACACTTGGAATATATGAGGATTTAATTAAAGCTATTAGTCATTTCTTTAGTAATATTAAAGAAAATTTAAAGTTATTAATACCTATATTTATTGGTATGGTTTTATCACTTGCTATTTTAAGTAACGTAATTGGATATTCATTAGAACATTATCCAATTCCAACAACTTTATTCTTTGTTGGATTAATATTAGGTGGTTTACCTTTACTTGTAAAACATATTAAGGGTAAAGAAAAAAGTATCTCTAATTGGATTGTATTCTTAATTACTTTCTTAATTGTTGCTGTATTTGCTTTCTTAAAATCAGGTAATGCAATGGTAGATTTAAGTAATTTAAGTATTGGGGGATATCTATTACTATTTATTGTTGGAGTAGTTGCGGCAGCTACAATGGTTATTCCAGGAATAAGTGGATCATTTGTATTAATGTTACTTGGATATTATGAGCCAATTATTAATATTATTAGAGAATTTACTAAATTTAAAAACTTTACTAGTAATTTTATTATTTTAGCTGTATTTGGTATTGGTGTATTACTTGGTATTATTGTGATTGCTAAAATAATTGAATATTTACTTGAAAAACAACCAATTAAAACATATTATGGAATTATTGGGTTTGTACTTTCTTCAATGATTTCAATTATAATGCCTTTATTAGAATTAGAATTTGTTATTTCGCAAGTTATTATTGGTATTATATTATTATTAGTTGGTATGGTTATTGCTTATAAGTTGGGTGAAGAATAATGGGAATTATTGAGATTATTATATTAGGTATTGTTCAGGGGATTGCTGAATTTTTACCAATTAGTTCTAGTGCACATTTAATTATTTTTAGAGATGTATTTGGAATTGGTAGTGGTGTTTCTAATGATTTAGCTCTTACTTTAGATATTGCATTACATTTAGGGACATTACTAGCAATTGGAATATTCTTCTTTAATGATTTTATTAATATGATTGTTAAGGGATTTACTAAAGGAATTAAAGATAAACAAGGGAAAATGTTATGGTTTTTAATTATTGCAACTATTCCTGCAGCTATTGCTGGATTACTATTTGAAGATATAATTGAAAATGCAATTCGTAGTAATTATATTGTAATTGCCTGTGCTTTAATTTTAATGGGTGTAATAATTTATTTTGTTGATAAAAAATCTAAACAAACAGAAGATTTAGAATCAATGAATTTAAAGCAAGCATTTTTAGTAGGATGTGCTCAAGTATTTGCTTTAATACCAGGGTTTTCACGTAGTGGAACAACTATTACTGCAGCCCGTGCTTTTAAATTAAATCGTGAAGATGCGGCAAAATTCTCATTCTTTTTATCTGCACCAGTTGTATGTGGAGCAGTTATTTTACAACTTTTAGATAGTACAACTATTACACTAATCACAGCTAATTTAACAATCTTTTTAATAGGTATTTTAACAGCTTTCCTATCTGGAATATTCTGTATATCATTCCTATTAAAATACTTAAAGAAACATGACTTTAAAATATTTATGTGGTATAGAATTATATTAGGTATAATAGTAATACTAATGACTTTATGATGATTTTTAAAAAAATCATCTTTTTTTTGAAGGAAAATAAAAAGTTTTAGCGTATATAATTAATGAGGGGGTCTCTATGGAAGAAGAAAAGATTAAAAAAATTATTACGCTAATATTTATAATTATATTTTTAGGTACTAGTGTTTACTTTATAACTTATACACCAAGTAATAATACTAAAGAAGTAAAAAATAATGAAATATTAAAGAACAGCGAAAGTAAAACTAAAGAACTTAAAGAAGAAACAATTGTAGTTGATATTAAGGGTGAAGTAAATAATCCTGGTATTTATGAAGTGCCAAATAATACAAGAATTATGGATGTAATAAATGCCGCTGGTGGTCTTACAAGTTTTGCTGATACAAGTAATATTAATTTAAGTAAAATAGTTGAAGATGAGATGGTAATAATAATAGAAAGTGTAAATGAAGAAAGCAATAACTATAATATTAATAATGATGGTGCAATTAACCCGAGTGATGCTTTAGGTAGTAGTAGTGGTAATCCTAGTAGTTCTTTAATTTCTTTAAATAGAGCAAGTAAAGAAGAACTTATGACATTAAGTGGAATTGGAGAATCCAAAGCTGATGCAATAATTGAATATCGTAATAAAACAGGAGGATTTAAAAAAATTGAAGAATTAATGGAAGTAAGTGGAATTGGTGAAGCGACCTTTAATAGAATTAAAGACAATATTACAATCTAATTATTTTATTGCTGTAATTCTTTTATTTACTATTATCTTTTGTTTTATTAAAATTAATAGTCCGATTAAAAGTCATTATAGTAGTAAAACAAATAGTATTACTGGAATTGTTACTAATATTAAAATCTATGATGATTATTTAGTGGTTACAGTTAAAGCTAAAGAAAATATTTTAGTCTATGTTGATGGACAAGTTAATTTCAAATTAGGTGTAACTATAAAAGTGTTTGGGAACTTAGAAACGTTTGAAGATAATCGAATATTTAATTTATATAATTATAAAAATTATTATTTAAGTAAAAAAATAATTTGGAAAATGAACGCTGATAGTTATGAAGTTATATCTTATAATCCATCAATTTATTATAAAATAAAAAATAATATAATAAATTATATTAATTCTAAACAGAATAGTAAATATTATTTAGCTTTTATCTTAGGTGATCAAAGTAAGTTTAGTAATGAACTTAAAGATGCTATAAGTAATATTGGAATAAGTCATATCTTTGCTTTATCTGGTATGCATCTTGGTTTATTTACTACTTTTATATTAATGTTTCTAAAGAAGTTAAAAATTAAACGTGATTCTCAAATGTTTATTTTAATAATTATTTTATTTTTCTATGTAATCTTTACTAGTTTAAGTGTTTCTATTATAAGAGCTTATTTATTTTTATTAATATTTAATTTAAATAAAATATTTAATTTAAGATTTAGCAAATTAAAATTATATTTTTATATTTTAATAGGTGTTTTACTATATAATCCTTGGTATATATATAATTTAGGTTTTTTATATAGTTTTTTAATATGTTTTTATTTATTAAAATATAAAGATATTATTAATTCTAAAAATAAATTTAGTTCTATTTTTAAGATTAGTTTACTTGCTTTCTTTGTTAGTATTCCTATTAATTTATATTATTTTTTTGAATTAAATTTACTTTCAGTATTCTTTAATTTAATTTTTGTCCCACTTATTACTTTTATTATTTTTCCATTAATATTAATTAGTTTTATATTACCAATATTTGAACCAATTACTTTATTTTTTACTAATATATTAGAAGAACTAATTTTCTTTTGTAATAATTTTAATTTGAATATTATTTTTATGAGAATTAACATATATTTTTATATTTTTATAGAATTTTTAATTTATTGTAGCTTAGAAGGAATAAAAAGAAGTAATTATTATTATTTATTAATTTTCTTATTTAGTATATCTTTTTATTATTTTTATCCTAATTTAGATAATAGAAATATTATTACTTTTATTGATGTTGGACAAGGTGACTCTACACTAATTAAATATAGAAATAATTTAGGAAATATTTTAATTGATACTGGTGTTTCAAATAACGGTGTTAGAGTTAATAATGAAATAATCCCATATTTAAAGAGTTTAGGCATTAAAAAACTTAATTATTTAATATTGACTCATGGGGACTCAGATCACTTAGGTGATGCATTATATTTAGTAAATGAATTTAAAGTTGATAAAGTTATTTTTAATATCGGTGAGTTTAATGAGAGTGAATTAGAATTGATTAAAGTTTTAAAACAAAAAAATATTTCTTATTACCAAAACATTAAAGAATTAAATATAGCTAGTAATAAATTATATTTTTTAAATACTAAAGATTATAATGATGAGAATGAAAATAGTAGCGTTATATATACTAAAATAGATAATGTAAAACTTTTATTAATGGGGGATGCTGGAGTAAAAAAAGAAGAAGATATTTTAAATGTTTATAATTTAAATAATATAGATATATTAAAAGTTGGACATCATGGCAGTAAGACAAGTTCTAGTATTAATTTTATAAATGAGATTAATCCTGTTTATGGAATTATTTCTGTAGGTGTAAATAATTTATATGGTCACCCTAATAATGAAGTTTTGAATAATTTAGAAAAAGTGGTAGTTTATAGGACTGATTACAATGGAAGTGTTATGTTTGAAATTGAGAAAGATAAATTAAATATTTATACTTGTTTGCAGTAGAAAGGAGTACAATGGATTATTATAAAGAAATAAAACAAGAGTTAGTAAATAATGAAATTAATAAAAGAATAAAGGATTATAGTAAAAATAGAAGTGATTTAAATGCATATTATAATGTTGGTAAATTATTAAGTGAAGCTGGCAAACATTATGGTGAAGGTATAATAAAAGAATATTCTTATAAATTATCTATTGAATTAAATGTTAAATATGATATTTCATCGCTTAATAAAATGAAAAAATTTTATAATTTAGTAAAAAAACTGGCGACAGTGTCGCCAAATTTATCTTATAGTCATTATGTTGAATTACTTCCATGTAAAGATATAAATAAAGTAAAATATTATATTAAGATAATAGAACAAAATAATTTGTCTATTAGAGAACTAAGAAGTAAAATTAAATCTAACGAGTACGAGAGATTAGATGAAGATACTAAATTAAAATTAATAAAAAAAGATAAATTAGAAGTAAAAGATTTGATTCATGATCCAATTATTATTAAAAATAAACATAGTTACGATATTATATCTGAAAAGATGTTGCAAAAGTTAATTTTAGAAGATATTCCATCATTTTTAGAAGAATTAGGGATTGGTTTTACATTTGTTAAAAATGAATATAAAATTAAATTGGTAAATTCATACAATTATATCGATTTACTTTTATATAATATTAAATATAAATGTTATATAGTAGTAGAGTTAAAAGTTACCTCATTAAAAAAAGAGCATATAGGGCAAATAGAAACATATATGAATTACGTTGATAAAAATATTAAAACAATTGAAGAAAATAAAACAATAGGAATAATAATTTGTAAAAAAAATAATAAATATATAATTGAATATTGTTCAGATGATAGAATAATTGCTAAAGAATATGATTTAATGTAATTTAATGTATAAAGTAGAAAGGATTATAATAAAATTAAAAGAAAATTTATAGTTAATAGAAATAATAAAAAAATATTCTAAAAAAATTTGCGAAATAAATTGTTTGTGGTTATTCTAGTTGTAATTTATATCATATGAAACCATTTAATAAATAAGTGCAGACAATGTCTACAAAATTAAATTTAAAGAGCATAAAAGATTCGTTTCAACACCTAAATTTAATTTAATAAATGATAATATCTTGTCGTTTAGCAAAATGGAAAAAAAGTTTAAAATTTAATTACAAAACTTGCGACAGTGTCGCAACAATTAACTCATGGCATTATATTGATTTGCTACCATGTAAAGACATAAATAAAGTAAAAAAATTCATTAAAATAATAAATAATGATATTAATAGAAAATTGAAAAGTATTGTAAAGACTCATCTGTATAAACAAATTTATATAACATTTAAGAATAAAAAAATAATAATACTCACAATTTTTTATTATTTGAATAAAATATTAATGAGTAAACTAATATTATGAATATTTTTTAATTATTTGTATATATTAAGAGTGTAGGAAATATTTGTTTATTTGTCCGCTAAGCGTCTTAGCGTTTATTATAGATAGAGCCATTGGCTCTTTTTTTTGAAAAAATTTTGTAAAAAAAAAGGAAATTGAAAAGTTTTGTAGTATATTATTAATAGGGAGTATGATATTATGGCATTAATAAGCAATGATTTAATTAATGAAATTAGAAGAAGTGTTGATATTGTTGACGTAATATCAAACTATTTACCTTTAACTCAAAAAGGTAAAAATTTTTTTGGAGTTTGTCCATTTCACGATGATACTAATCCTAGTATGAGTGTATCAAGAGAAAAACAAATTTATACTTGTTTTTCATGTGGGGCGACAGGTAATGTATTTAAATTTGTAATGGATTATGAAAATATAAGTTTTGTTGAGGCAGTTAAATTAGTTGCTGATAATGCTGGTATTAGTATAAATATTGGTAATAATTATAAACATAAAGTAAATAAAAATTTAGAACCTCTTTATAAAATGTATGAACTAAGTGAAATGTTATATCAAAATAATATTAATACAGTTCAAGGTAAAGAAGCAATTGAATATTTAAAAAAACGTGATATAGATGAAAGTATCATTAAAGAATTTGGTATAGGTTTGTCTTTACATAAAAGAGATGTTTTAACAAAATTGTTTTTATCCAAAAATTATAGTTATGACGTAATGCTTAAAAGTGGATTAATAACTAAAAACGATTATGGTTATATAGATATGTATCAAGATCGTATTATGTTTCCACTATGGGATGTTAGTGGTCGTATTGTTGGTTTTAGTGGTCGTATTTATAAGGGTGATGGCAATTTTAAATACATAAATACTAAAGAAACAGAAATATTTAAAAAGGGTGAAATATTATATAATTATCACCGTGCCAAAGATGAAGCTAGACGTTTAAACACTGTTATTATTATGGAAGGCTTTATGGATGTTATAAGAGCTTATACAATTGGTGTTAAAAATGTTGTTGCTACGATGGGAACGGCTGTTACAAAAGAACATGTAACACTATTAAAACGAATGGCTAAAAATATAATTTTATTATTTGATGGCGATGGTGCTGGAGCTAAAGCAACATATGCTTGTGCTAATGAACTTATTAAAGTTGGTATTGTTCCTAAAATAGTAAGATTAGAAGAAGACTTAGATCCAGACGAATATATAAAAAAATATGGTAAAGAAAAATTTATTAGTAAATTAAATCATCCAATTAATGTTATGGATTTTAAACTTTCATATTTAAAAAAGGAACGTGATTTAACTAGTAATGATGATATGTCAAAATATATTAATGATGTATTAAAGGAATTAGTTAATATAGAAGATGATATTTTATTTGAATTAACAATTAAAAAGATTACTGAAGAATCACATTTAAGTGAAGAGTTTTTAAGAAAAAAGGTTAATGATTTAAAAACTAAAGTTGATAAAAAGGAAGAAAATGTTGTAATTAAAAGTGAAAAAGTAAAAAAAGTTACTAATAAGTATACACAAGCAGAAGAAAATTTGATATACTACATGTTGAAATCGCCAGAAGTAATTAAAATTTATGATCGAAAGATTAGTTATATGCCAACAGAAGTATATAGATTTTTGGCGAGAGATATTAGTTATTTCTATAAACAATATCATACTATTAATGTGGCTGATTTTATGACTTTTTTACGAGATGATAAAGAAAAATTAGATGCTTTAAGTCATATTTTAAGTCTTCCGTTAAAAGAAGATTTTACACTCGAAGAAATAAATGATTATATAAACGCAATAAGAGATTACAATGTAAATTATGAGCAACAACGTTTAAAGAATAAAATGCATGAGATTACAGATCCGTTGGAAAAAGCAAAAATTGCACAAAAAATAATAGAATTAAAGGTAAAAGGAGAGTAAAATATGAATGAGATTAAAACTTTCAATGATAGAAAAAAAGAATTATTAGAATTAGGGAAAAAGAATAATTATGTTACATATGAACAATTAGCTAATGCTTTAAAAGGTTTAGAATTAGATGCTGATAGTTTAGATGATCTTTACAACATGTTTAGTGAAAATAATATAGCTGTTGTAACTGAAGAAGAAGCTGGACAAACTGGTGGTGTTATTGCTAAACATGAGGAAAATGTTTCTGAAATACTATTAGATGATAATGAACTTGTAAAAGATTTAACAATTAATGATCCAGTTCGTATGTATTTAAAGGAAATTGGACAAATCAAATTATTAACAATGGAAGAAGAATTAGAATTAGCTGATCGTATTATCGAAGGTGATGAACAAGCAAAAACTATTTTAGCAGAAGCTAATCTTCGTTTAGTTGTTAGTATTGCTAAGCGTTATGTTGGACGTGGAATGTTATTTCTTGACCTTATTCAAGAAGGTAACATTGGGCTAATGAAAGCAGTTGATAAATTTGACGTATCAAAAGGATATAAATTTTCTACATATGCTACTTGGTGGATTCGTCAAGCTATAACAAGAGCTATTGCTGACCAAGCGCGTACTATACGTGTTCCAGTTCATATGGTTGAGACAATTAATAAATTGAATCGAGCTCATCGTCAATTAACTCTTGAGCTTAATCGCGAACCAACAGATGAAGAATTAGGAAAAAGATTAAATTTATCAGTTGAAAAAATACGTGAAATTTATAAAATAAGTCAAGAACCAGTTAGTTTGGAAACTCCAATAGGGGAGGAAGAGGATTCTCATTTAGGAGATTTTGTTCCTGATGAAAGAAATATGAGTCCAGAAGATTATACTACTAATGAAATGTTAAAAGATGAAATTTCTGAAATTTTATTAACATTAACTGATCGTGAAGAAAAAGTTATTCGATTACGTTTTGGACTTGATGATGGTAAACCTCGTACTCTTGAAGAAGTTGGAAAAATATTTAATGTCACAAGAGAACGTATTCGTCAAATAGAAGCTAAAGCACTTAGAAAACTACGTCATCCATCACGTTCTCGTAAATTAAAAGATTATATGAGTGAATAATGAAGTTATCAAAAAGATTAGAGGCAATAGCCTCTTTTATTCCTGATTCTGGTGGAGTAATTGATGTAGGGTGTAATCATGCATATATTTGTATTTTTATAGCTTTAAAAGGAAAAGAAAGAAAAATAATTGGTACGGATTGTAATCCCTTGAGCTTAAAAGAAGCTTATTGTGAAATTGCTAAAAGAAATTTAGAAAACAAAATATCAATTTTAGTTACAAATGGATTAGATAATGTTTCGTTAGAAGAAAATGATACTGTAATTATTTCTGGTTTAGGTACAAGAACAATTAAAGAAATATTAAATAATCAAGTTTTAGATAATATTAATCATATTATAATTCAAAGTAATAATTATTTATATGAACTGCGTAGATATATGAGTTTAAATGATTTTTTTATAAAAAATGAATTAGTAGTAAAAGAATCCAATAAATTTTATGTTGTTATAGATTTTTATAGAAGTAATAAAAAAATTAAGTATAATGAGTTTGAATTAAAGTATGGACCATTTAGTTCTTTTAATAAAAATTATTTAATTAATGAATTAAAAATATTGAAAAAAAACTTAAAAAAAGTTGAAAATTTTGATAACAAAAAATGTGAAAAAATTAAATTAGATATTATATCAATAGAAAAACAGTTAGAAAAAATTTCTTAACTGTTTTTCTATTGAAAAAATGTAGGACCATTATTTACATAATAATTTGTATTATCATTTTTAACTTCTTTGTTAATATTTTCTTTAGTATCTATAGTTGTATTATTTATAGCAGTCTCTCTTGGAGTTTCATCTTTTTTAAATTCGTTCATTATTTTAAACATTGTTTTAGCATTGTTTATCATAGGTGTTGCTTGTTTTACTAAAGGGATTGCTTGATTTACTATACCAAGTGTACGTTGTGTGTTATTTAATATGCTTGACCAATTAAAGCCCCTTGCAAGTCTTGATAAAATACCACCTGTTGAATTTCCTGCAGCTATTGATGGATAAAAAGTGTTAGTTGGATTCATTATATAATAAGGGTTATAATAATTCATAAAAACTCCTTTCTAAAATATTATATGTTTTTTTACAAAAATGTTTTATATTTTGGTAAAATATGTTATAATTTAATAGTAAAAGAATAAGAAATGGTGGTGACACTATGTATAAACCTATCTACCTAAAACCATTTATTTTTGTTTATCACATTATTTCATGGTTATTGATGTTTATTTTATCTTTTATAAAATATACTTATGAAGGTAGTATAGTGACTATATATTTAATAAGTGTAGGAATATATCAGATACTAAATTTTATTTATATTATTTTAAAATATTTCAGTATCATAGTA
>CALVZI010000001.1 GCA_944372485.1 uncultured Bacilli bacterium | reverse complement strand
GTTATGAAAAAATATTAAAAAATAAGTTTTTAGACGAAAATTGTTTGATGTTAATTGCTACTATTGGAGCTTTTGTAATAAAAGAATATTTTGAAGGTGTAATGGTAATGCTTTTATTTCAAATAGGTGAATATATTAATGATGCATCAATTTTATATTCTAAAGATAAAATAAATAATTTAGTAAAAAATAAAAAAATCTATGTTACATTAAAAAAAGAAAATAAAGAATATAAAGTTAGACCTGAATTAATAAAAAAAGGTGATATTTTTTATGTAAAACCTGGTGAAAAAATTTATATTGATGGAATTATAATTGATGGTAATTCTAGTATTAATACTAGTTTTATTACTGGTGAAGCTAAAGAAACAAAAGTTAGTGTAAATGATGAAATTATAAGTGGTTCTATTAATAATGATGGAATACTTGCAATTAAAGCAATAAAGACTTATAAAGAATCAACTTTATATAAGATTATTAATTATATTGATTTAAAAAATAAAGAAGCTAAAACGGAAAAATTTATTACTAAGTTTTCAAAAATTTATACACCAATAGTTGTAGTGCTTGCTTTAATAATATTTATTGTTCCAACAATATTTTTTGGTAATTATCAGGAATGGTTATATAGAGCATTAATATTTTTAGTTATTTCTTGTCCTTGTGCTTTAGTAATATCTATTCCTTTAGGCTTTTATACAGGACTAGGAGTAGCTTCTAAAAATAATATTTTAATAAAAAATAGTAATATATTAGAAGTTATTTCTAAAGTTAATACTTTTATTTTTGATAAAACGGGAACAATTACTGATGGTAAATTTAAAGTAAGAAAAATAGTACCAAATGCCAAAAATAAAGATGAAGTTTTAATGTATGCAGCTTTTGTTGAATATAATTCTAATCATCCAATTGCAAAAGCAATAGTAAAAGCTTACAACAAAGAAATTGGTAAATTAGATATTAAAGATTATAAAGAAACATCTGGTAGAGGTGTTTATGCTGTTGTTAATAATAAAAAAATATTTGCTGGAAATAATAAATTTATGGACGAAAATAATATTAAAGTTATAAATGTAAAACAAAATGGTACTATTGTTCATGTTGCTGTAGATAATGAGTATTATGGTTATATACTAATATCAGATCAAATAAAAGAAGATACTAAGAGAGTTATTGAGTATTTAGATGATAATAAAATTGTTTTATTATCTGGAGATAATAGTGATATAGTTAAGAAAGTAGCCAATGAATTAAAAATAGAAAATTATTATGGAGACTTGTTACCATTAGATAAAATAAAATATGTTAAAGAGTTTAAGAAAAATGATAGTGTAATGTTTATTGGTGATGGAATTAATGATGCACCAGCTTTACTGGAAGCTAATGTAGGTGTTTCATTTGGTGGAATTGGTAGTGATATAGCTATAGAAGCTAGTGATGTTATTTTAACTAATAATAATATTTATAATTTAATTAAATTAAAAAATATTTCTAAAAAAACAGTAAAGATTGTTTGGCAAAATATTATTTTTGCAATTACTATGAAATTATTAATTTTATTACTTGGATTGTTCGGTATATCATCACTTTGGTTTGCCATTTTTGCAGATGTTGGTGTAACTATTTTAGTTATATTAAACTCACTTAGAATTTATAAAGGAAGTTATTAACTTCTTTTTTTTGAATATATTTTAATATGAAAAAAATAATTATCTGGATACAATCTTTTATAATTGGCCTTGCTAAAATAACTCCCGGAGTTAGTGGAAGTGTTTTAGCCATTGTCTTTAATTTATATGATGACGGAATTAATGCAATAAGTAATTTTTTTAAAGATATTAAAACTAATTTTAAATTTTTATTATTTACTGGTAGTGGTGTTTTTCTAGGAATTGTATTTGGTAGTAAAATAATAAATTTTTTATTTAGTCATTACTATCTACCAACAATGTTTTTCTTTTTAGGAACAATTTTGGGTGGAATTAAGCCTATTTATTTACATGTAAAGAAAAAGTTATCATACCAAAATATTACTTTTATGATTTTAATTATAATATTTTTAATATTAATTTATATATTTATTCCTAAGAATAGTCAATTTTTTAAATTACCTATGTTTTTAATTTATATTATAATTGGTTTTATTGATGCTTTAACAATGATTATTCCAGGAATTAGTGGAACAGCTATTTTAATAAGTTTAGGTTTTTATCCTTTGTTATTAGAATGTTTTTCTTCATTTACAAATTTAAATTTATTATTTATAAATTTTAATAAAGTTTCTTTTTATTTAATTGGACTAATTATTGGAACATTTTTTATTTCAAAATTAATAAGTATTTTTAGAGATAAATTTAATGAAAAATATTATTTAACAATTTTTATTTTATCAATTTCATCAATTTTATTATTATTAAAAAATATCGATTTTACTAATTTGTTTAATTATTTTTTTATAACTTTTATCTTATTTATTTTAGGTTATAAACTTAGTAGTAGTTTTGAATAAAATTTAGATTGTTTAATATAATTTATTAGGAGGAGATTATGAATAATAAATTACCAAAAGTATTTGCTAATCCGGTTGATCATAAAATAAAAAATAATAGTGAAATTTTTTCAACAATTAATAATAATAATGTTGTAAATAAAGTTAATAAAGAAGATATTATAAAGAAAATTAATACTATGTTTGCTTCTCGAGATTTTACTTATAAACTTAATTTTAAGATTAAAACTAAAAATGGTATTATTGAAAAAAGAGTTATTGGAAAAAATGATAATTATTTAATCACATTAGATAATGATAAAATTTTAATTGACGATATTGAAGATATTTGGACATAAAAAAATATAAAGATGTTATTTATATTTTTTTTGTTAATTTTGTTAGGAATAAATAAGAATAATTTATAATATATTTTTGGATATACTTAATTGTTAGGTGCACTCCTTATTAGATAAGGAGGTGGTATTATGACAAAAAGAGAAGAATCTCTCTATATCATAATTCTCCTATTATTTACTTTAATATTTATAATATTATTTAAATAAAAAAATTGCACACTAACAAGTATTAGTGTGCACCAACAAAAAAATTTTTGGAGTGTACCTAATAAAATAGGTATATCCATTTTTATTTTATGAGAAAAATCTCATCTATATACATTGTATCACATATAAAAATATAATCAATAATTTTAACCAAAATTTTATGTTAATTTTGTCAGAAATATATAAGAATAATTTATAATATATTTTTGGATATACTTAATTGTTAGGTGCACTCCTTATTAGATAAGGAGGTGGTATTATGACAAAAAGAGAAGAATCTCTCTATAT